>DATGEF010000609.1:0-2072 GCA_035310405.1 Chloroflexia bacterium
CATGTCCTTGATCCCCGGCATCTCCGCCCAGCCCGAATTATTGACCATCACCCGCACGTCGACGGGCGAGCCACAGGCGGGGCAGCTCAGGCTGCTGCCGTCGCTGACGGTGCCGCACCATGGGCAGGTATAAGAGCGCCCCGCGGCGGGGGGCCCCGGCGGTTGGGTCACGTAACCGGCCATGCTAGGTTCCTCCTCAGGTTGGATTCGGGCGGGAGTCCCGCGCTGTTCGGCCGCCACGGCCCCCTCACGCGCGCCAGGTGCCTCTCGCTGCCGCCGCCCATGATTCAGTATAGCACATTCGCCGGCGGGACGCCTAGCGGCTGAAGCCGCGGCAACGCCGGGCGAAGCCCGCCTCCGCGGGCTGCCGGTCATCACTGCCCCCGCCCCTATGCTATAGCGGCCCAGGGACTGCGCGCATTGATCAGGGCCCGGCCGGGCAGGGCCCGGCGGTATAGCGGAAGGCAAAGGGCCCGGGCTGCGCCGCCTGGTCGGTGTGCATCGTCCCGACCATCCAGAAGCTGCCCGGCCCCGCTGCTGCCGCCGCCCGCCACGGTCCGAGGGAAATGTAGGGCGGGAGGCCACTGGAACGCGGCGGAGCGATCGCCTGCCAGCCCTGCCCATTCCAGCGCAGCACGCCCGTGCCGATCGCCCAGAGATCGTCCGGCCCGGAGGCCGCCCCGCCCCAGATGCGCAAACACCGGCACCCCAGCGGATCGACCTCGGGCAGCAGTTGCCACCGCTGACCGTCCCAATGCGCCATCTGCGCGACAGTCTGGTCCAAGGAGGGGCGCTCGCTGTCCTGCTCGTCCAGGTAAGTGGCAGCGCCACCTCGCATCCCCAGGGCCCAGAGATCATCCGGCCCCTCCAACACCAGGCTCGTGAACGTGCGCGCGGTATCGGCCGCGGCGGGGAGATCGGCGATCCCCTCCCAGCGGGTTCCATCCCAGTGCAAGAGCGACTCGCCGGCCGCCCAGGCGCTCTGCGGCCCTGCCGCGGCCACTGCCTGGAGCGCGCCGGCCGGCGGGCTTGCTACGCGCCGCCATTGCCGGCCATCCCAATGCAGGATCAGGCTTTCCCGCCCGCTGTAATTCGCCGGGTGGATCGTGCCCACTGCCCAGACGTCGTCGGGGCCGGTGGCCGCCAGCCCCAGCAGCTCGCTCACCGTCTGGGGGTCTGTGTCGCTCACCGTCTGGGGGTCCGTGGGCAGATCGCCCGGCTCCGGGACCCGGCTCCAGACGGTGCCGTCCCAGTGGACCAGCAAGGCGCGCCGGCCCGCCGGCCCGTTGGTGTAACTGCCGGCGGCCCAGGCATCCGCCGGCCCGGTCGCGACCACCGCCGCTAGGCGGTTATCCCCTGGGCCGGCGTTGGGCGCCGGCAGTGTCTGCCAGCGGGCCCCGTCCCAGCGCTGGATCAGGGCGGTTTGCGGGCGCGTGGCGCTGGCGCCCACCGCCCAGGCGTCGGCGGGCCCCCGGCTGGTGATGGCATACAGGGGGCCGGCATCCGCCCCGGGCGCGACACTCCACCCCGGGTGGCAATCCGCGGCCGGGGTGGGGACCGGCGTGGGCGCGGACCCGGGCCGCGCGATGGTCACCGGCTGGTTTACCGCGCCGATCTCCAGGTAGTCCGTCGTCGTTTGCGGCCCGGCGCGCCCGGCGACGCTGAGCCGGCGGAGCAGCCCGTCGGCACTGTCGACCCAGTAGCTCGCCACGCGTGTGACCGGGCGGGGCGTGGTCGTCGGGCCGGGATAGCCATACACATCCCAGGACGGGGCGCTGGCCCCGCTCGGAACGAGGGTAGCGCCCGGCAGGGGGTAGCTGTAGATATTGGCGAGGGAGCCCGCGACCATCTCCTGGCCGGCAGGAACATATCCGGCCCCGCCGTTGGGCAGCAGGCCGTGCAGGCTGGTGAGCACGGCGGCCAGCCGGGCCGGGCCGCCCGCGCTGCGGGTCCAGTTCGCGCCGGCCTGGGTATACAGATCGGGGCCGAGGACGATCTGGCGGGTAATGGAGAGCGCGCCGGTGGGCGGGTCGACGGCGGTTTGGACCAACCAGGCCTGACCATGCGCCAGA
>DATGEF010000610.1:0-11599 GCA_035310405.1 Chloroflexia bacterium
CATTGTGCTAGCTGGGCGGCGTTCAGGCGCAAATGGACAATTTGCACCGTGATGTTCGTGTTGGAGGATCGATAGCCCATATCTATATTCTATTGTAGGATACACCTTTTGTCAAGATTGGCTAGGTAAGGCCGCGGGATCCCCATAGCTAAAGCCAGGGGCACTAGCGACTACAAAAGAGGGTAGATTGTAGGGCCGAAAATGAGCCTTACCAGGGTCCCCATACAGTACCCAACCATTTCATAGCCTTAAAGTACTACTACAAATTAGGGAATCTGGTACCCGCGGCCTATTGCGCGGGGCTCCTTGAATCAAGTATTATACACTTGACGGCAGCAGCTACGGCTGTAGCCCTCCAGAGAAGTAGAACCTCTCTGTTGATGCCAGTTCTCATCAATTCTTCAATCTTTATCTTAATAGGAGGTGATTGTAATGCGCAAACTCAACGATCTGCGGAAAAAGGGCCAGGGCCTCGTCGAGTACGCTCTGATTCTCGTGCTCATCGCCATCGTCGTCATCGTCATTCTCGCCCTGCTCGGCGGCGCCGTGAATAACATCTTCTCGACCATCGCCAGCGCCCTGTAAGCCTTCAGCTTTCGCAGGAAAAAGAACCTCACTCCGGTGAGGTTCTTTTTTTGTGGCCCGCACCCTGGCGGGAAGCCGGGTCGCGGCCCCCGCCGGAGCGGCCGGTGCGTTTTACCGGCCGCCTGGGCGTTTGACCACGGCGGCGGCGGCGGCGGTGGCCGCCGCCGCCGCCCGGATGGGGTCGCGGTTGGCCAGGTAAGCGGTGACAAACCCCGCGGCGAAGGCATCCCCCGCGCCCGTCGTATCAACCGCGTGCGCCCGGGCCGCCGCGAGATGGCGGCGCTCTCCCCCCCAGCCGAGGAGACAGCCCCGCGCCCCCAGGGTCAGCACCACCAGGGGGGCCAGGCTCAGCAATCGATCGACGATGGCCGGCGGATCGTCGGCCCCCGCCAGGAGCCGGCCCTCTTCCAGATTGGGGAACAGCAGATCGACATGCAGCTCGGCCACCAGGTTCCGGAACCAGGCCGGGCCGGCGTCGGCCAGCAAATGGCCGGGATTGGGGTCGAGGCTACACAGCACACCGGGCGCGCCCGATCGGGCCAGCGCGAGCGCGTGCAGCGCCGCCGGCCGGGGACCCGGGCGCAGGAGCGAGTAGCCCGTGAGGTGGAAAGCGTCGAGGCCGGCGAACCATTGGGGGTCCAGGTCGGCCGGGTCCAGCGTGGCCGAGGCCCCGGGATTGGACCACATCCGCGAGCTGCCGGGGCCATCCCCATTGCGTATCACCAGCACGGTGCCGGTGGTGCTGCCGGGGACCACCCGGACCTCGGTCAGGATACCCCGGTCCTGCAGGTCTTGCACCAGCAGCTTGCCCGCCGCATCGGCGCCCACCCGCCCGACGAAGCGCACCCGGGCGCCCTGTTGCGCGGCCCCCGCCGCGAAATTGGCGGCCGATCCGCCCGGATAGAGCTGCACCGCACCGGTCGTGTCGGACTCGCGCCGCAGGTCGCCGTCGACCAGCACATCCAGCAGCAGATCGCCGAGGGTCAGCAGATAGGGGCGGGGCCCGGCGGCCCCGGCCAGCGGCAACTCAGGATGCAAGAGCGACAGCGACCTGCCCGGCGACGGCGGCGTTGTTCAGCAACAGCGCGATGTTGGCCTGCAAGCTCCGCCCGCCCGTCTCCCGGTGCAGGTGCCCCAGCAAGAACGGAGTCAGGGCCTGGCCGGTAATCCCCTGCGCCTCAGCCGCCCGCAGCGCCTCGGCGATGGCCTGCGTAATCTCGCGGGCCGGGATCTCGGCGATGGCAGGGATGGGGGCCGCCAGCAGCACCCCGCCCGCCAGGCCCAGGGCGCGCCGCGCCCGCACAATCGCGGCCACTTCGGCCGCGCTGTCGACTCGGGCATCCACTGCCAGGCCGCTGGCGCGGGTGTAGAAGGCGGGAAACTCCGCCGTCTGCCAGCCGAGCACGCTCACCCCATAGGTTTCCAGCCACTCGCGGGTCGCCGGCAGGTCGAGGATCGATTTGGCCCCCGCACACACGGTCACCATGGCGCTGCCGGCCAGGACCGGCAGGTCGGCCGAGATGTCCAGGGTCCGCTCCCAGCCGCGGTGGACCCCGCCGATCCCGCCCGTCGCGAAGACGGAGATCGGGGGCGAGCAGGCCCGCGCCAGGGCGATCGTCGCGGCCACGGTCGTCGCGCCATCCCCCCCCTGGGCCAGGACCAGGGGCAGGTCCCGGATGCTCAGCTTGGCGATGCCGGTGCCGGTCGCCAGGCGCGCCAACGCGGCGTGGTCACAGCCGATATGTACCCGCCCGCCCAGCACGGCGATCGTGGCCGGCACGGCCCCGGCCGCGCGCACGGCGGCTTCCGTGGCCTGTGCCACCTCCAGGTTCGCGGGCCGCGGCAGGCCATGGGCGATCACGGTCGACTCCAGCGCGACCACGGCCCGCCCGGCGGCCAGGGCCACGGCGACCTCGTCGGCGATAAGAAACGGCGATCGCGCGCCATAAGGGTCGGTCATGGGGCCAGTATACCGCAGGCCTCTCTGTTCGACAATAGCCGGTCGCATCCGGTATAATGGGTTGAAAACAGATGGTGTGCCCGGCGAATGGGCACGCCGTAAGCGAGTTGCAACAGCGCCTCAATGGCGAGCGCGCTGGACAGGCCAGAGGAGGCACTGCAATGGATTTTGAACTCTCCGAGGAGCACCGCCTGTTTCGTGAGACGGTGCGCAATTTTGCCGAAAAAGAAGTGGCGCCCGGGGCCATCGAGCGCGACCAGACTCACGAGTTTCCAGCCCACCTGATCAAGCGCATGGCCGAGCTTGGGCTCATGGGCATCCCCTTCGCCGAAAAATATGGCGGCGCCGGCGGCGATACCCTCTCCTATGCCATCGCCGTCGAGGAGATCAGCCGCGTCGACGGCTCGCTCGGCATCATTCTCGCCGCCCATACCTCGCTCGGCGCGTCGCCCTTCTACCTGTTCGGCAATGAGGAGCAGAAGCAAAAGTGGCTCGTCCCGCAGGCGAAAGGCGAGATTCTGGGCGCCTTCGGCCTGACGGAGCCCAACGCCGGCTCGGACGCGGGCGGCACGACCACCACGGCCGTGCGCGAGGGCCAGGAGTGGGTCATTAACGGCCGCAAGCTCTGGATTACCTCCGGCCGCGTGGCCGGCGTCATCGTCGCCACGGCCAAGACCGACCGCGCGGCCACGGGGAGCCGCGGGATCAGTTCGTTTATTATTCCGAAGGGTACCCCCGGGCTGAGCTACGGCAAAGACGAGAATAAGATGGGCCTGCGCTCGTCGATCACCTCGCCCCTCTTCTTCGAGAACGTGCGCGTGCCGGCCGATTATATCCTCGGCCAGCCGGGGGACGGCTTCAAGCAGTTCATGCAGATCCTGGACGGGGGGCGCATCAGCATCGGCGCGATGGGCCTCGGGCTCGGCCAGGGCGCCTTCGACATGGCCATCCAGTACGCCCAACGGCGGGAGCAATTTGGCCAGCCGATCGCCAACTTCCAGGCGATCCAATTCAAGCTAGCGGACATGGCCGTGAAGCTCGAAGCCGCCCGCCTGCTGGTCTACAAAGCGGCCATGCTTAAGGACCAGAAGAAACCTTTCGGCCCGGCCGCGGCGATGGCCAAGCTCTACGCCTCGGAGATCGGCGAGGAATGCGCCTACCAGGCGATCCAGATCCACGGCGGCATGGGCTACGCCGTCGAAAGCCAGGTCGAGCGCCTCTACCGCGATGTGCGCCTGACCACGATCGGCGAAGGCACCTCTGAGATCCAGCGCCTGGTCATCGCCCGCCACCTGTTGCAAGAAGCGGCCAAGGGCCGGTAGGCAGTAACATTCATAATAAGGATCGCTCCTTAATGAGGCGGCGATGTATTTTATTAGCAGAAAGCATAAGATCTGTCATTCTGAGCGCAGCGAAGAATCTGCTGAGGCGCGAGCCTACTACCCCAACGAGGCGATGGGGGCGGCGGGGGTCGCGGGGCCAACGGCCCGCCGGCTCCGATCTGATCCATGGGGCAACGGATTCTTCGCTGCGCTCAGAATGACAAATTCTTTGATATCTTTGCTAATTTTCATGACTTAACATGAATGTTATCTACTGCCTACTGAGGTAAGGAATCCATGAATCTTGATCTGACCGACGAGCAACAACAGATCCGGGCGGTGGCGCGGGAGTTTGCCCAACGCGAGCTGGCGCCGCAGGCCCTGGAGTGGGACGAGGCGGCGCACTTTCCGCGGGACGTCTTCAACCGCATGGGGGCACTCGGCTTCGCCGGGATGCTGACGCCCGAGGAGTATGGCGGGGCGGGCGCCGATACACTCTCCTATATCCTGATGCTCGAAGAGATCAACAAAGTGCTGCCGGCCATGGGCACGGTGGTGTCCGTGCATAACTCGTTGGCCTCGTATGCCATCGTCCGCTGGGGCACCCCGGCGCAACGGCAGGAGTTCTTGCCGCGCCTGGCCAGCGGGGAGTGGCTGGGCGGCTACGCCCTGAGCGAGGCCCACGCCGGCTCGGACCCCGCGAGCATGCGCACCCTGGCCGTGCGCGTCGGCGACGAGTACCGCATTACCGGCACCAAGACCTGGATCACCAGTGGCCAGAGCGGCGACGTGTTCATCCTCTTCGCCGTGACCGACCGGCAGGTCAAGCCGGCCCGCGGCATCAGCGCCTTTATTTTGCCCAAAAATACGCCCGGCTTGAGTGTGGGCCCCAAAGAGCGCAAGATGGGCATTCGCGCCTCGGAGACCACCCAGCTGATTTTGGAAGACGCCCGGCTCCCGGCCCGGCTGTTGCTCGGCCCGGAGGGGGAAGGCTTCAAGCTGGCGATGTCGCTGCTCGACGGCGGGCGCATTGGCATCGCCGCGCAGGGACTCGGCATCGCCGAGGGCGCTTACGAAGCGGCAGCCGCCTATGCCCTGCAGCGCGAGCAGTTCGGCAAGCCGATCGCCGAGCACCAGGCGATCCAATTCATGCTGGCCGACATGGCCACCGGGATCGCCGCCGGCCAGCTGTTGCTCTACCGGGCGGCCGTGCGCAAAGATCGCCAGGAGCGCGTGACGTCTGAAGCCGCCATGGCCAAGCTGTTCTGTAGCGAGTTGGCTATGCGCTGTGCGCATGATGCCGTGCAGATCCATGGCGGCTACGGCTACGTCAAGGAATATCCCGTCGAGCGCATGTTCCGCGACGCGAAAATTACCGAGATCTACGAAGGCACTTCCCAGGTGCAGCGCATGGTCATCGCCGGCCAGTTGCTCAAATGAGCGTATTGCCCAGTGGGCGCTCACATTTGCACAGAGTGCTGTTCAGGCTGTACCGGCTCAAGTTGCATGGTCACCTTTGTTAGAGGCAGCGGTTAGCGGCGCACACATGGCGCACATATGGTGCATATCAAGGAGTGACGACAATGGTTGACATCCAGAATCGGGCGAATACCTCGACACCCAATAGGCACCAGAACGGGGGCCCCGTAAACGGCCATGGGGAGACCCCTGCCGGGGACGGCATCGCGCGCCTGGCGGAGGAAGCCCGCCGCTGGGAGGCGACCACCGTGCAGCAGACGATCGCCCGGCTGCCCGAGCGCACCGGCCCGTTCACCACCGTCTCCGGCCAGCCGATCAACCGGCTTTATACGCCCGCGGACCTGCCGGACTTCGACTATCTGCGCGACCTGGGCTTCCCGGGCGAGTTCCCGTTTACCCGCGGGGTGCAGCCGACGATGTATCGGAGCCGCTACTGGACGATGCGCCTCTTTGCCGGCTTCGGCAGCCCTGAAGAGACCAATGCGCGCTTCCGCTACCTGCTGGAGCACGGCCAGACGGGGCTCTCCACCGCGTTCGACTTCCCCACGCTCTATGGCCGCGACAGCGACGACCCCTTGAGCTATGGCGAGTTCGGCAAGTGCGGCGTCGGTATTTCCAGCCTCGCCGACATGGAGATCCTCTTCCAGGATATCCCGCTGGATAAAGTGACCACCTCGATGACGATCAACGGCCCCGCGCCGACGATCTGGGCCTTCTACATCGCCGCGGCCGAGAAGACCGGTGTCCCCCGCGGCGCGCTGGGCGGCACCATCCAGAACGATATCCTGAAAGAGTATATCGCGCAGAACACCTTCATCTATCCGCCGGCCCCGTCGATGCGCATGGTCGTCGATACGATCGAGTTTGCGGCCCAGGAGCTGCCCCGGTGGAACCCAGTCTCGATCAGCGGCTACCACATCCGGGAGGCCGGCTCGACGGCGGCCCAGGAGCTCGCCTTCACCCTGGCCGACGGCCTGGCCTATGTCGCCGCGTCGGTCCACCGCGGCCTCGACGTGGACGATTTCGCGCCCCGGCTGAGCTTCTTCTTCAACGCGCATAATGATTTCTTCGAGGAGATCGCCAAGTACCGGGCGGCCCGGCGGATCTGGGCGCGCGAGCTCAAAGAGCGCTTCGGCGCCCAAAACCCGCGCTCGATGTGGCTGCGCTTCCATACCCAGACCGCCGGCCAATCGCTCACCGCCCAGCAGCCGGAGATCAACCTGGTGCGCACGACCATCCAGGCCCTGGCCGGCGTGCTCGGCGGCACGCAATCGCTACATACCAATTCGATGGACGAGGCCATCGCGCTGCCGTCCGACAAAGCTGTGCGCCTGGCGCTGCGCACGCAGCAGATCATCGCCGAAGAGAGCGGCGTGACCAACACGGTCGACCCGCTGGGCGGCGCCTACTTCGTCGAGGCGCTGACCAATGAGATGGAACGCCAATGCTACGAGTACTTCGACCGCATTAACGCCCTCGGCGGCGTCATCCCGGCCATCGAAGCCAATTTCTTCCAGGACGAGATCGCCCGCGCCTCCTATGAGTATCAGAAAGAGGTCGACGCGAACCGTAAAACGGTCGTTGGGGTGAACAAGTACCAGCTGGACGAGGCGATCGAGATCCCCATCCTGCAAATGGACCCGCAGGGCGAGCGCCGCCAGATGGATCGGCTCGCCCGCGTCCGCCGCGAGCGGGATGCCGCCCGCCACGCCGCCGCCCTGACCCGGGTGCGGGAGACGGCCAAGCGCGAGGAGAACATCATGCCCGCCCTGATCGAAGCCGCCCACGCCTACGCCACCCTGGGCGAGATCACCGACGTGCTGCGCAGCGTCTTCGGCATTCAGAAGTTCAGCACTATTGTCTAAGTAGCGGTCCGGGGTTCGCGTTTCCTTGAGCAAAGGGGCTACGAGGGAGCTATAAGGGGGCTATACAAGCATGGTTACGGCGATTGAACGGAAAATCCGGGTGCTGGTCGCCAAGCCCGGGCTCGACGGGCACGACCGGGGGGCCAAGGTCATCGCGCGGGCCTTGCGCGATGCCGGGATGGAAGTCATTTATACCGGCCTGCACCAGACGCCCGAGATGATCGCCGAGGCGGCGCTCCAGGAAGACGTCGACGCCGTCGGACTGTCGATCCTCAGCGGCGCCCATATGGCGCTCTTCCCGCGCGTGCTCGCCGAGCTCCACAAGCGCGGCATGGACGATGTGCTGGTCTGCGCCGGAGGCATTATCCCCCCGGATGACGTCGAGCCGGTGCGGCAGATGGGCATCAAAGGAGTGTTCGGCCCCGGGACGCCGATGGACGAGGTTGTCACCTTCATCCGCGCCAATGTCCGGCCCGAGGGCCACGCATGACCCGGACCCCCACGGCGGAGCCGGGGCCGGCCCCGGCGGTCGCCGACCTGGCGACGCGGGTCCTGGCCGGCGACCGGCTGGCCCTCACCCGCGCGATCACCCGCGTGGAGAACCGCCGCCGCGAAGCCGCGGCACTGTTACAGGCCCTGACCCCCCATACCGGGCATGCCTACCTGCTCGGGATTACGGGCCCGCCGGGCGGCGGCAAGTCCACACTGACTACGGCGCTCGTCACGCTCCTGCGGGCGCGCGGCGACACGGTCGCGATCATCGCCGTCGACCCCACCTCGGCCCTCAGCGGCGGCGCCTTGCTCGGCGACCGCATCCGCATGCTTGAGTTTTATGACGATCCGGGGGTGTTCATCCGCAGCATGGCCAGCCGCGGGGTGCTCGGCGGGCTCTCCGCGACGACCGGCGATGTGGCCCGCGTGCTCGACGCCTTTGGCTTTGATTGGGTCATTATCGAGACGGTCGGTGTCGGCCAGGGCGAGGTCGCGGTCGCCGGCCTGGCGGATACCACCCTGCTCATCGAGGTGCCCGGGCTCGGCGACGATGTGCAGGCGATCAAAGCCGGCGTGCTGGAGGTGGCCGATATCCTGGTGATCAACAAAGCCGACAAGGAAGGGGCCACGAAGCTGGCGACCACATTGCGCGGGATGCTCAGCCTGGCGCATACCCCAGGCTGGAGCCCGCCGATCGTGCAGACGGTCGCCGCCACCGGCCAGGGCGTGCCGGAGCTCCTGGCCGCGATCGCCAACCATCGGGGCTACCTGGAGCATAGCGGCGCGCGCACCGATCGGACCCGGGCCCGCCTGCGGGCCGAGGTGCTGGACCGCGCCCAGGAGTTGCTGACCGCCCGGCTGCTGGGCCTGATGGACGGGGATGCCGGGTTCACCGCCGCGCTGGCGCAATTGGTCGCCCGGGAGCGGGACCCGGCCTCGGTGGCCGCCGACCTCGTCGCGCGCCTCGCGCCCTGATCGGCGGACGATGCAGACGCGGCGCCCCCCCCTGGCCGAGATCGACACCTGGGCCCTCTGGCAGGCGGCCCAGGCCGGCCGCTGGGCGGAGGTCCGGCCCTGGCTGCTGTTGCTGGCCGGCTTCTGCGCCGTGTTGGCGGGCCTGGTTTCCTTTTTCTGGCTGACCGCGCCCGGCGATGTGGCAGGCTTGCTCCTGGCGCTGCTGCTGTTCAGCTTCTTCCTCTATGGCCGCCTATCGCCGCGGCGGGCCTTTGCCGCCGCCGCCATGGCGGTATTACTGGCGACGGCCGCCGGTATTTTCGGGATCTGGCTGCTGGCCTTTGCCGGTAGCCAGGAGAATGTGTGGATTGGCATCCTGGGTGTGTTGCTGGAATGTAGTATTGGTTTGGGGTTGGGACTGGCCGGGATTAAGCGGCTGGGACCGGCCGAATAAGTTAGGGGAGACGCCATTATGCAACGATTGGTTGAATGTGTGCCGAATTTTAGTGAGGGGCGCCGGCCCGAAGTGATCCAGCAGATCGTCGCCGTGATCCAGAACTTGCCCGGCATCCGCTTGCTTGACGTCGAGTCGAACGCCGACCATAACCGGTCCGTGGTTACCTTCGTGGGGGAGCCGGAGGCGACGGTCGACGCCGCGTTCCGGCTGACCCAGGCGGCAGTAACCTTCCTAAATATGGAGGAGCATGTCGGGGAGCATCCGCGCATCGGCGCGATGGATGTCATCCCCTTCGTGCCGATCAGCGGCGTGACGATGGACGAATGCGTGGCGCTCGCCCGGCAGCTGGGGCAACGGATCGGCGATGAACTGGATGTGCCTGTCTATCTCTATGCCCACGCCGCCACGACGCCGGCGCGGCGCCGCCTGCCCGACGTGCGGCAGGGCCAATATAGCGGCCTCAAAACGACAATCGCGACACCCGAGCGCAAGCCTGATTTTGGCCCAGCCCGCATGCACCCCACCGCCGGGGCCACGGCGGTCGGCGCCCGGCCGCCGTTGATTGCCTTCAACATCAACCTGGCCACGCGTAATATCGGCATCGCGCGCGAGATCGCGAAAGCAGTGCGCGAGAGCAGTGGCGGGCTGGTCAATGTGCAGGCCATGGGCGTCGACCTGGCCGAGAGCGGGATGGTGCAGGTCTCGATGAATTTGCTCGACTATACCCGCACCCCGATCCACCGCGCCTTCGAGATGGTGCGGATCGAGGCGCAGCGCCATGGCGCGCTCATCGCCGGGAGCGAAGTGGTCGGCCTCGTGCCCGTCGACGCCCTGATCGACGCCGCCAGCTTTTACCTGCGCCTGGACGGCTTCCGCCGCGAGCAGACCCTGGAGCTGCGGCTCCTCGAAGCCCCCGCGTAAGCGGCGGGGCGGCTACAGCGGGCCGGGGATCAGCGCTTTGCTGCGCTCCAGCCAATCCAACACGATCCGCGCAAACTCGGCGGGCTGCTCGTCATGCGGCACCAGCCCGGCCTGGGCGATCGACTCCAGCTCCGCGCCCGGGTTGAGCGCCAGGAAGGTCGCGGCATCACTCGCCGGCGTGATCTCGGCTTCCGCCCCCCAGACCAGCAAGACCGGCTGGCCGATCCGCGGCCACGCCGCGTGGACATCCTGGGCCAGCCCCCAGCCGACGAAAGCCGCCGGGGCATAGCGGGCGCCCGGTTGGTGGGCGGTCAAGTAGGTCATCTCGACCAGGTCGTCGTCGACGGCCGCGGGATCGTAGTAAGTCTGGTCTTGCAAGAACTTCCGCAGCCCGGCGCGCGACACCAGAGTATGGAAAAGGGTTTCCCCCAACAGAGGACTGCGCAAGATACCCGTCAGCCAGGGGCCCCACGGCGCCGGCTGCGTCATGTGCGTGAGACCGGTGGGCGCCACCAGCACCAGGTGGGTGATCCACTCCGGGTCGTCCGCGGCCACCTGGATGGCGTGGGCGCCACTCAGGCTACTGGCCACGACCATCGCGGGCGCGCGCAGCACCTCGCGCAGCAAGTCGCGGATCAATTCAATGTACGTCGCGGCCGTGTATTCGAGCGGCGGGCGATCCGACAACCCGTAGCCCAGCAAATCGGGGGCGCAGACGTGATAGTGCTCGGCAAAGCGCAAAAACTGCTTGCGGAACTCGTAGGCCGAGGCCGCCGCGTTATGGCCGTGGACCAGCAGCAGGGGCGGCGCATCCGCGGCGCCCGCCGTGTAATAGACGATGCGGCCCCACCGCGACTCATATTCCTGTGGGTCGGCCGGCAATTGCTCCGGCAGGGGCCCGGCCTGGAGATCGATATAGCGATTCAGCCCGGCCAGCGCCGCGACCGCCCCGGCCGTCGCCAGGACCGGCCCGAGCCTGCCCCGCTCCCAGGCGTGCTGCTTATGGGACATACCACCTCCGTGACGAGTAGGCAGTAGGCAGTAGGCAGTAGGCAGTTTGGTTACGGGGGCTCCTATCCGCTCCCCCCTTCCGACACCTTGCCAACATAAATACCAGCTACTGTATGCTGAACTTGCGCTTCCATTGTAGCATAGTACATGCCCCCGCTATTCGTCGTACTGCTTACTGCTTACTGCCTACTGCCTACTCGTCATGGTATAATAGGCGCAAGAGTCCACTGGGAACGCCGGCGGCGACCGAGATGGCACGAGGCAGGCGGCACAACTGGGCACCGACGATTCGGCGCACCCCCGACCCCCACGGGCGGGGAGTGCAGAGCGCGAATCGGGCGGGGACCGGCCCGGCGCCGCCCGGCCCGCCCCATGGCCCCGCCCGCGCGAAGCTGGAGCGGGGTTATTTGTGCCGGAAAGGAAACAGTGTATCCATGGATTCACGCGGAGAGTCACCCGTCGGGTCACCGTATGATTTCGCCGCGGTGACGGCCGCCACCCGGCCCGCCGCGTTGCCGACCGTCGGGTTTGTCGGCGCGGGGAAAGGCGGCCA
>DATGEF010000611.1:0-11172 GCA_035310405.1 Chloroflexia bacterium
TGCAAGCTGCGGTATTTGTGTTCGATCGCGGCCAGCGTCTGATTGACCGCCGCGGGCGACCGGTTGGCCATTTTAACCACGAAAAAATCCGCGGCGTCCTGACGATGCATCAGGCGATCGGCCAGGTCGCGCGGCACGAACACTTTGCCGACCGCTGTGGCGCCCAGGCTGTTGATGTTGTCGGCGACGATGCCGACGACGTCCAGCCAGGCCTGATCCTGGCCCAGGGTGATCTGGAAATGGTCGCCGACGGCGTAATGGCGCTGGGCGGCCAGCGGCTCGCTGATCACCGCTTCCGTGAAGGTGCCGGGCTGGTACCAGCGGCCGGCGGTGAGCTGGTATTTGTAGAGCGCGGTGGCGGGCGGCATGCCCCAGAGCACGGTGCGGGTGTCGGCGATCGTCGCGCCGGTGTTGACCCAGGCGTCGACGTCGACGATCTCCGGGATGCTGCGCAACGTGGTGGCGAAGCCGGTGCCGACCGGCTGTTGAAACCAGACGAAGGCGTCGATATCATAAATGTCGAACCAGGCGTTCATCGAGTGGTCGACGGAGGCGCTGGTGCCCTGCGCAGCCAGAAACGCGGCCGTCGAGAAGGCGATGACCAGCATGGTCACGACGTTGCGGGTCTTGCGCCGGGCCAGGTTGCGCAGGGCCATGGCCGGCACCCGGGGCAGGCGGGCCACGTGCTGCACCGCTCGGTCGACCCAGCCCTGGCCGTAGGTCGCGTTGATGCCGTAGGAGCCGATGGCGGCCCGCACCGTGATGCTGGTGCCCCGCCAGGCGGGGATCAGCGCGGCCAGCAGGGTGACGCCGAGGCCGACCACCAGGCCGAGCAGCAAGGCCAGCGGGTCGGCGGCGAAGCCGCTGAGGTCCAGGTTGAGCAAGGTCCCCAGGTAGCTGATCAGCGCATAGGAGCCGGCCACGCCGAGGACCAGCCCGACCGCGCTGCCGACGATACCGTACATGAGGCCGGCGATCACATAGATGCGCAGGATGCGGCCGCTCGTGGCGCCCACGGCTTTCATTGCGCCGATCTCGCCCATCTGCTCGCCGATGACCGCGGCGAGTGTGTTGGCGACCAGGAAGCCGCTGATCAGCAGCCCGACGACCGAGAAGACGCCCATGAGCAGGATCAGGGCGTCGAGCGCCTGCTTGCCGGGATAGTTCTCCGGGTTGCGCTGGCGGAAGTTGCCGTAGGGCAGGTTCTGCCGGGTAAACAGCATCTCCAGGTCTTTACGCGTCGTGTCCCGGGCGTTCCAGTCTTTGAGCCGGATGAGGATCAGGCTGTCGCCGTCGCGGCCATACATCCGCCGCACCTCGCTCGCCGGGGTATAGGCGATCGCCGTGCCGATGATGCTGGCCGCCGGATAGGCGGGGGACTTGGCGAAGCCCGTAACCGTCAGCCGGTGGGTCTCGTTATTGGGCCCGCTGCGGTAGAGGATCTCGTCGCCGATCTGCAGCGGCACGACCTGGCGGATGGATGTCTCGAAGACCACTTCGCCCCGGCCCGGCCAGCGCCCGGCGATCAGATCGACTTTATTGACTTGTTGGTGCGTAAAATCTTCCAGGCCGAGAAAATAGACGTCGCGCCAGGCGGCGCCGGTTGACCACTTGGTAAAATAATCGGCCCGGCGTTCGGCGGCGGCGACATTGGGGTAGGCCTGCACGGCGGCGAGCAGGGTGGCCGGGGTGGTGCCCGTCGACCAGGCCTGGTCCTGCTGGGAGCTGTTATTGTAGGCGGCGTTTTGCGCGGCCGCCAGGTTCTTGGACGTGGTGAGGATGGCCACAATGCCGGCCACGCCGACGACAATGCCGATGACGGTGAGCAAGGTGCGCAGCCGGCGATTGCTGAGGTCGCGGAACGCTTTGCGGAAGGTGATGGGCATAGCGCTTAATTATACCAACTTTTAGGCGGCCGCGTTATCGGCGCCCCGGGCGCCGGGCCCGGGGCTATACCAGGGCCAACAAGGATGCCGGATCGACGGGCCGCTGCTGCACCAGGTCGCTGAGCGCCGGGAGTGGGTGCGCGATCGGTAACTGCGCGCCCGTCAGCTCGGCATAGCGCTGGCGATATTTGATGTTCGGAATCTGCCGATACAGCTGCCGATACCGGGCGCGTGCGGCCTGCCGGTGCCGGACCTGGTGGGGATCGATCCGCCAGATCTCGTAATGGATAGCCGCCTGGATGGAGTCCTGGGGCCAGGTCGCCAAAGAGCGCGTGAGCTCCGTGATGGCCGCGCCGGCGCTGACCTGGCCCTGGAGCCAGCGCAAGCGGGTCGCCTGGAGGCTGATTTTGCTTTGCGTGTCCGTATCGTCGACGCCGGCCACCAACTCAACCGCTTCGGCGCTCAAGGGGGCGGCCTCTAGATAACGGCTCTGCGCGATATAAAGATCCACCGTTTCATACAGGTAGAGGCAGATATAATAGGCAATGCCTAAACCGCGGGCGATCTGCAGGGCGCGGCTACAGAGCGCTTCGGCTGCGGCATAGTGGTGTTGTGCGGCGTACACGGCGGCACTGTTGCCGAGGGCAATCAAGGTGCCGAGGCGGTTGCCGAAGGCGCTGGCGGTCACCAGATGCTGGGCAAAGCAGTGCAGGGCCGGGGCGTAATCCCCATGATCGTAATAGATACAACCCATCCCGCCGACGGTGGCGCTCACGCCGCGGCGGTCGCCGATCTCGATCGCCAGCTGCAGGGCCTGCGCAAACCGGGCCAGGGCGGCCTGGTAGTCGCCCAGGTGCCAGGAGACCTGGGCGAGATTATAGGAGGCCTGCATCATCCCGCGGCGCTGGCCCAGCTCAGCCATCATCTGCAGCTGCTGCTCTAAGTACGATAAAGCGCCGGCCTGGTCGCCCGTCTCATCGCAGAGCGCGCCGAGGTTGCCGAGCGCGCGGGCGATCCGGGTCCGATCCGCCAGCGCGGTGGCGCGGTGCAGCTGTTGCTCGGCACAGGAGCGGGCGGCGGCGAAATCGGCCTGCCCCCGATACACCTGGCCGATATACGAAAGCACATCACAGAGCCCCGGCCGGTCGTCGAGGGCGCCGAAGCCGGCCTGCGCGCGCGCCAGCCATTCCAGCGCGGGACCGAACGATCCCTGGAGCTCCAGCAGGGAGCCCAGGGCCATCTGGCTGGCCGCCTGCATCTGCGGATCCGGCGCGGCCACGCTTCCGTCGAGCGCCTGGTGATAATCGGCGGCCGCGGCATCCCATTGCCCGACCAGCTGGTGGACCTGGCCCCGCTTGAGCAGCACGGGGATTTGCTCGGCCGCCGTCAGGAGGGGCAGCAGCCGGGTGTAGTAGGCGAGAGCGGTGTCGTTGGCATAGGCGGCGGCCGCCGCGGCGGCGGCCCGGTGGAAGTACTCGCGCTGCTTCGCGACGTTGTGGCTCAAGCCGTAATGATAGGCCAGCAGATCGAGCCAGCGGTCCTGCTCGCCGGCGTACAGCGCTTCCAGGTGGGCGCCGACCGCGGCGTGGAGCTGCGCGCGGGTGGCATAGGCCAGGCTCTCGTAGGCGACGTCCCGGGTCACGATATGCTTGAAGAGGTATTCGAGGTCCGGCGCGGGTTTGTCGAGGGGGGTGATATCCAGCTGGCTCAACAGGTCCAACTGGTGTTTGACTGCCGCCGGGGCGCCGAGGGGCGGATGGACCGCCCAGAGCCAGGATGCCTTGAAGAGCCGGCCAATGACACTGGCGACTTTCAAGGTTGCTTTCGCGCTTTCGTCCAGCTGGTCGATACGGCTGATAATCAGCTGCTGTAAGCTCTCCGGCACGTCGACAGTGGCGATCGCCGCGGCGTCCGCCGGGTCGACGCCGCGATCCCGGAGCAGGTTGATCATCTCTTCGATATAGAAGGGATTGCCTTGCGCCCGGCTGGTGATCCGGCTGACGAGCGGCGCGGGCAGGGTGGGGCGCCCGCCGCCTGCCCCGGCCAGCTTGAGCGCGATCCATTGCTGGGCCTCGTCCGGGCTGAATTCGGCCAGCACGAGCTCCTGAAAATAGGGCAGGGCCGCGAGCTGGCCGGTCCAGCGCGCATCGATCGCCGGCGGGCGGTAGAGGAGCAACAGCAGCACCGGGAGGTGGGCTATCGCGCGGCCGAGGGCTTCGAGTAAATCGAGTGATAACGGGTCGATCCAGTGACAGTCTTCCAGGACAAGCAGCAGCGGCTGGGTGCGCGCGTGGGCCTGGAGCAGATCGATCAGCAGCTCCTCCAACGCCGTTTTGCGCAGCCGGGCGTCCAGCGACCCGGTGACCTCATTGTCGGGCAGGGGCAGATGGAGCAGCACGCCGAGCAAGGGCAGGCGGGGCAGGAGGCGCGCATCGAGCGTCGCCACCCGCGCGGCGAGGTGGGCGATCTGCGCGGCGAGGGGCGCGGCGGGGTCGACACCCAGCAGGCCTCGCCAGATCGGCGCCCAGGCGAGGTACGCGGTGTTGGTACCATGGGATTGGCATTCGCCGCCATAGGCCGCCAGGCCCTGCCCGGTGGCGAGGGTCTGGACTTCCGCCCCCAGGCGCGACTTGCCCATCCCGGCCTCGGCGGTGAGACCCAGAATGGCGCCGTGCCCCGTGCGCACGCGCGCGACGCATGCGGCCGCCTGGGCGCGCTCAGCCGCGCGTCCCACCATCGGCAAGCGGTAGGCCGGCTCCTGCAAACGCACTGCGGCTGGCGCTGCGAGCCCGTGCAGGGCCCAGACGGCGACCGGGGCGGCCTTGCCCCGGACGACGTGTGGCGCCAGTGGCGTGACCTGGAAGGTCCGGACCAGCGGGGGGGACAGGCCGCCGACGAGGATACCGCCGGGCGGGGCGGCTTCCATCAGCCGCGCGGCCACGTTGACGACATCGCCCATCACGGTGTAATCCCGGCGGTGGGGCGACCCCACGAGTCCACAGTAGACAAAGCCCGTATTGATGCCGATGCGGGTGGGGACGGCGGGCAGGGCCGCGAGCTCCAGGGCACAGCGCAAGGCCCGCGCCTCGTCGTTCTCATGGGCCAGGGGCGCGCCGAAGACCACGATATACTTGCTGCCCTTGTCGCCGATATCGACTTCTTTGAGATAGCCGTCATAGCGGGCGACCGTGTGCAGGACGGTCGCCAGGTAGGCCTGGAGCCGGGGGCCGACCTGGGGGTCCGCGTCATAATCAAACCCGCCAAAGTGCGCGAAGAGCACGCTGATGCGGCGGTGCTCGTCGACCAAGCCGGCGGCCCCGGTTGCCAGGCGGGCCGCGATCGCCGGGTGGAGATACGCGGCGAGCAGCGGCCGGGCGGCCGGGGGGATGGCCGGCTGGGCAGCTGGGCGGACGCGGGCCGCGGCCGGATGCAGATCCTGCACTGCGGCGAACGGGGAGTCGCCGGGCGGGCCCACCGCCGGCAGATCGGCCTGGAGCTCGGCGGCGACGCGGATCTCGCCCGGGCGCGCTTGCTGGGCGGCCAGGGCACAGCGCTCCAGGGCGCTGCCCGCCAGGACGGACAGGAGCCGGCGCGTGGGGTCGCCCGCCGTGAGGCTCACGAGCGGGCCGGCCGCCAGCCCGGCATGCATGCTGAGGCGGAACTGCCCGGCGGCCGTCGGGATGGCGGCATAGCCGGCCATGTGCGCCTGCATGCGGAGGGCACAGGTCACCGCGCGGCGCACGGCCCCGGCGCGGCGCCCGGGGCGATAGGGAAAGATCACCGTCAGCGCATCGCCCCCGAACTTGGCGATGCTGCCGCCGTAGGCCTGGGCGAGCGCGATCATGGCGCCGAAGTAGGTGTTGAGCACGGCCGTCAACTCTTCGACGCCGGCTTTGCCGCGCCGGCCCAACGCCTCGCTCATGGGGGTGAAGCCCGAAATGTCGGCGAACAGCACGACGGCCGGGAAGCGCTGTGCGCGCCCCACGGGATTCCGCCCCGGCTGGCGCACCAGGGCGCGGGCGACATACTCCGGGACATAGCTGGCCAGCGAGTCGAGCATATGGGCGGGTCCACCAGATCTGCTACTTCCAGGGGCTGTACCGCCCGGGCTCCCGCCCGGCGGCGGCTACGCTTACGACCTGGGCTGATTATAGCACCATGTTCGCGCCCGTGTGGCCGCCCCGCCAGGATCACGAAGGCGACTCATTTGACCGGGATAGCCGTTCTCTATGATATGAGCCGTTGGCCAGGAGCGCGTGTCGCTATGCGACACCTCCCTGCGCTCTGCCGCTTAAACGGCGGATGCGCTAACGATAGCAAGGAGATCGTACCCCATGGATACGCCCCCCCTACCTCCGACATTACTGGCGGCCTGGCGGGAGTTGACCCCGCGCCATCAAGCGCTGGTGCTCACCATGATGCAGGCCCTCGCCGCCGAGGATCGGGGCGGCGCCCCGGAGCCGGACCCGGCGATTCCGGATGCCCCGGCCCCCGCCACCGCGCCCGCTGATCTGGCAACGATGATCCGTCAACTCGCCATGCAAGGCCCGCCGCCGGCACCGGACCCCCTTGCCTGGCTGCGGAGTGTGGGCATGTTCGACGGTGATCCGAGCATGGATGGGATCTGGGAGGCAGGCCGCCGGATTCGCGAAGCCGAAAGAGCCGAGTCGTGCTAATCCTCGACTCCGACCATCTGCGCGTGCTGCAGTACACCAATTCCGCGTCGGCGCGCCTGACCGATCGTCTGCTGACGGCCAACCAACCCGTTGCCACTACTATTATCAGCGTCGAAGAGTCCATCCGCGGATGGATGGTGCAAATTGGGCGGGCGAAAGCGGGCCGGCCGCAGGTCCTGTACTACACACAACTGGCGGCACTCTTCGCTTTCTTCGGCACCTGGGTAATTCTCCCCTTTGCGGAAAGCGCCGCGGCCGAGTTTGAACGCTTGCAGGCGCTCCACCTGCGCAGCATTGGTACGCAAGATTTGAAGATCGCCGCGATTGCCGCCACGTATCCGCATGCCATGTTGCTCAGTGCCAATGCCCGCCATTTCAATCTCGTGCCTGGCCTGGTGGTCGAGGATTGGATTCATTCACCCGGTACGCCCAACTGACGCGCTCATAAGAGTGCGAGCCCGGCATGCCCGGCCAGCACAGCATTGAGCACGTCGGCCATCTTATACTGCTGGTTGTCGATCACAAAGGGGATTTTCCTAGGTCTTCTAGTCAATACCTGGTATCAAATCTCTAAGACAGTACTTCCATTGGTAATTAGCTGTGTCGATCTGTCAGAGAACTGCTCTCTGCTCAACACGAGCCTCGATAGCAAGAACTGTATCAACATGGATATCTCGTGCAAAATCTACTAGATTCTGCAGGTTGGTGCCAGCCGGTGCTATTTTATGATCCCCAATAAAACAGGTCAGGAATTGCTTGTAGAAATCACCAAATGGACAGCCCAAAAACTCATCTGCGTTGACTGAGCGTTTTCCTGAAAGCTGAACATCAAATGCAGGAACAACAAACATACCTTGATTTGTGTAGATGAAAATAAACACATCAGAAGTCAAGTTGAGCATATTATTCGCTTGTTGTAGTAATCTTTTATCTGCACATTTTACCAAAAACTGTCCGTCCTTTTTACCTACGTAAGATCCTACTTTAGCTTGAGCCAGATAGATTTTAGTGAGATTTACGAAGCAATTTCCCGTCGGCGCTTGACTCCGCCTACAGGGTGCGTGGTATACTGAGCCTCCCGGAAGACCACCGCACTCCTCTTCGGGCACCCTGCTGTAGGAAGCCTGGAGCGAGATTGGAGTCAGGGCGCCGTCGCAGGGCCCGTCAATCGGCTAAAGATGGGGAAGCGGGCGCTGTATCGTGCGGATACGCCCCTTCCATCCCGGATTCGATAGGCGGTGCGCCCCCAGAGTGGGTCCCTAAGCAGGTGGAACGGGGAGCCAATCGCCTGTTTCCTGCACTAGGGTCACCGCACCCGCCCGTCGCACACGGATTTGCCAACTGTGCTTCCGCTGGCCGCTTTCCCAGGTGGCCGCAAAGACGACGTCGGCGGTATCGGCATCGACGGCCGTCAGCGCCGTCGTCAGCGTCATCGGCAGGTTGCAGCCGGGGTCCGGCGGCGGCGTATCCGCCGGCAAGGGACCCGCCGGCGTGATCGTTGGCGCGCCACCGCACTCACTATAGCGGACGGTGGTCGACCCCACACTATCGGGCCACAAATCAATATCTGTCGCGGCCGAGGTGGGGTCATGGATCCGGGGAGGCGAGGCCAGGGTCCGCGCATAGTCTTTGGCCTGCTTGATCGTCGTGCGCGGATCCGCAGTGGGGGGGCCCGCCGCGGCCAGATCGCACGCGGAGAGCACCAGCCCGCACAACAGCACGGGGGCGAGCAGCCGCATCATACGCATAGCGTGCTCCTTTCGCCTGCCTTTCGCGTGTTTATCGGAGCCTGGTTGCAATATTTTCCCGCTGGCGGGTCCAAGAAGCCGCAGAGTTGGTGCTCCTCTCCCACTGGAGGATGGCGGGTCGCTAACGTCGGCTGCGGCTGCGGCCACAGATTAGCCTCTGCAAAACAGGCAAAAGCATGTGCTGATCTAATGCCCCGGCGGTTTCAGACGCGGCGTACTACCCCCTGGCAAACTGCAGCAGCTCAACCGGACATTATCGAGCGCGGGACCGTAACTACCATTCACGTCCAAACTGTAAAACTCAAGTGTCGTGCTGGGGCCCGTCGCGGTGAAAGGCCATTGTTGGGTCGTCCAACCCATATTGTTATAACTGTGGCCGGTAATATCAAAGTCGAATTCCGGGGACGTTTGCCCGGCCGCCTGTATTTGCATGGTACTTGTATGGCGCCCGAACTGGCACAGGTGTATAGCGTCTACGGAGATGCCCGATCGGCGGGCACCAACGACGGAGGGGTGGCCCCGAATTGCTGCAATTTGATCCAATACTCCAGGATCTTCAGCCCCCGTTGCCGGCAGGTCGCCAGCACGCTCATCCAGATCGCGTGCGCCGCGGCTCCCTCGTTCGTGCGATTACAGCCGCCCGTTTTGCGCGTCACCACCGCCGGGCGCAATTGCCGCTCCGCTTGGTTGTTGGTCGCGTCCAGTTCCTCCCAGTACAAGAACCGCAAGATCTCCGGCCGATGCTTGTGCCAGCGCCGCCCCAGCCGCGCCCGGTCCGCGTCCCGGCTGCGCACCGCCCCCGCAATCAGCCGATCCAGCCGCGCCTCCACGGCGCTCGCCGCCGCTTCATACTCCGGCGCCCGCAGCTCGCGCGCCCCGGCCTTCAACTGCAGCGCATCGCGCAGCAGGGCCAGCAACTCCAGCAGCCCCGCCTGCCCCGCCCCGCGCTTGGTCTGCGCCAACTCGCGCAACTCGCGCAGCAAGTGCGCGACACACTTCTGCTGCAACCAGGTCCGCAGCGCGGCCGCATCATAGGCCACAAAGCAATCGGCCACCAGCACGCCGGCGAACTCCTGCCCCAAGATGTTCAGCCCCACCTCGTGGCCGCGACTCGTCGCCAGCGTATAGACCGTCCGGTGCTGGTTGGTGAAGACCCACAACCAGGCCGCCAGGCCCCCGATCCGCCAGCCGGTTTCGTCCACATGGACCACAGCACTGCTGCGCACGGCGGCCACCAATTCATCATAGATCGCCGCCGCCAGACGGGCCAGTTGGGCATCCGCCTGGCACCGCCCGCCGCGCGTCACCGGCACCCCGCAGACTTCCGCCAGCAAATCGGCGATTTTGCCGTACGACAGACCCAGGCGGTGGTGCAGATCGGCGGCCAGGGCCTTGACGCGCGGCCCGAGCAGCACCCCGGCGGCGCCGCTGGCGGTCGAAATCTGCGCAGGGTGGGTGGCGCGCACGCGCTTGGCGCACGCCGGGCAGTAACCGCTCTCGGTGACGAAACGCGTGACCACGGGTTCGACAGGCGGGATCTCGACCTGGAACTGTTCGTGCGTGGCGCGGTCGGTTACCTCCCCAGCACAGTGGGGGCAGACCAGCAAGGGCACCCGCTGTTCGACATGCACGGTGGTCGGGGTCGCCCGCCGGGCGAAGCGACCCTGCCCGCGCTTGCGCCTCGGTTTTTGGGGATCGGCTTTACGTTCGCGGCGGGCAAAGGGGGTGGCCTGGCGGTGGGCGGCGCGCTGGGCGGCGGCCAATTGGGCTGCGAGTTCGGCGATGCGGGCATCCCGGGCGGCCAATTGGGCGTGCAGGCGCGCCACTTGGGCTGCCAAGTCGGCCAGGCGCTGGTCGCGGGGATCGGCACTGGTGCGCACGTCAGTCGGCATATTGCCCCATCCTACCAAATTACCGCCGGGGAGCGCAAGCCACACGACGGTCCCAACTACACGCTAAACATGTACCAGATTTACACCATTCATTTGCAGTTGCAAAATACCAGCCAAATCAGCACCTACGGAATGCTCCTCGTCTTTTGTAAAAAGATGTACCTGAAACCGCACTCCGCCGAGAATTTTGGTTCCGAGCGCCTCTTTTATATAGGCCAGAAGACTTTTTGTCACTTGGAGTTCTAGTTGCGCGGTGATTGCTTCCTCTCTGCCTTTTATTCCGCCGTCGCGAATACTCAGTATTTCCGACACCGCTCTGTCGCTGGCTTTACCTATTACGGTCGCCGCTCGACGAAGCCCCTTATAGCTATCAGGCTGTGCCACTTATCGTTCCTCCACCGCTGCGATCTCGTCCTCGGTCAGCCCATACAGCCAATAGACGCCTTGGTCGCTCAGCCAATCAGTGCGCGCGAGCTGCGCCTTGAGCGGCAGCACCTGCGCCCAGCTGGCGCGATAGACGGCGTGCGAGGGGCGGCCACGTGGTCCAGCACGCCGCCCGCCGCCCCGTCGGCCAGGTAGAGCGCATACAGCGCCCGCTTCTCCTCGTCCAGCGCCGCAGCGCCGGGCTTGTCCTGCCCCTCCGGCGTGCCGGGTAGGCGGGTGTTCAGGGCGATACCGCCGCTGCGCTGAGCCACGGGGTGGTCTTATTGTGCGGCACCCTGTAGGCATTGTCAACTGCGTATGTAGCGGTATCCAGGGCGGTGGCACAGAGGGGGATCGTGTCACTTGGAGCGCAGCGAAGAGTCCGCCGCCGGTAGCGCCCCCGGGCCCCCGCCCTACCCACGCGCCCCACTGGCTGGCGAAAGTCTGGTATAATAGAGGGGGAGCCGGCCCGACCGGACGGCGCCCGTCCTTGCACCCGGCCGCATCGCACCTGCCCAGTGGTAGAAAGCTGACTGTCATGCACATC
>DATGEF010000612.1:0-13572 GCA_035310405.1 Chloroflexia bacterium
CGGCGGCGGCGGGGGCGGCGGGGGCGGGGTGCCGACGCGGAAGAAGACGATGCTCTGGTGCTTGCTGTTGGCGCCGGCGACCGTCAGCGCCCAGACCCCATTCTGGAAACCGGCGCTGTTGACGCTGATGCCGCGGATCTGGCCGTCGCTGCCTGGCCCCGCGGCCAGGGTCAGCACCGTGACCGTCCCGCGCGGCGCCGTGAGCCAGGCGGCGACCGGCTCGTGGGGCTGGAAGCCGTTGACATTCACCGTGAAGATCGTGCCGGCTGGGCCGAGCAGCGGGCTGACGTCGCCGCCCACGCTCGGGGGCACGCCCGGTCCGGGGGTGGCGGTCGGCGGGGCCGGGCTGGGCGGCAGCGTGGGCACCGGGAAGGTGGGCGGCGGGGGGATCGGCGTCGGCCGCTGGGTCGGCGGCGGGTTGGTCGGCGGCACGGTGGGCACGGGGGTCCCGGCCGGCGGTGGGCCGCCGTTCGCGCCATAGAGCCACTGGTAGTAATGGATGCCGACGTTGGCCATCTGGACATTCCAGGGCGCCCGGAAGCTGGGGATATAGACGAGCACGCGGCGCTCGAAGAGCTGGATCAGCACGTCGGTCGGCTGGCCGGCGACCTTGACCCGCGCCCAGTAGGCCTCGCTGATCGGATAACCGATCGTGAAGATCCAGTTCATGACCGGCCGATCGACGACCGGCTGGCCGTCGACGTTGACCACGCCGGCCTGGTTCATGAACTCCCAGATGGCGGACGGGATGTTATGGCCGAAGACGTCGTTGTAGGCGATGATGCGGGCGCCGTCGTCCTGCGCTTTGGTTACGTCGACGCCGGCCTGGCCCGCGCGATTGATCGTCGAGGTGACCCGGGCGCCGAGCTGCCTGGGGGCGCGGTTGGTGTTGTTGAGCGAGGTGACGCCACGGAAGCTGGCATAGGTCGGGGCGTGGGAGTCGTCGGCGTCGCCGGCCACCACGATCGTGGCGGCGCCCCGGTTGACGAACTGGGCATCGCCGACCTGCATCTGGCCGGAGACCATATCCTCGACGAGCAGCCCGGTGGTCACGTACCAGGGCGAATTGGGATCGGCGTCGGGGTGGTTGATCTCCATGCGGGCTTTATCGAAGTATTGGACGCGGCGCATGCCGCCGGGCGCCTGCGCATAGGGCTCCTGCCCGGCCACGCCGGGCCCCGGCCCCCAGTACCAGGAGCGGTTCGTGACCTGGTTGGACGCGACCAACGAATCGGTGCGATCCCAGAGGCGGGCGAAGGCTGGGTCGGCAAACCCCTGCTCGGCGCGTGCGGGCGCCGCCCGATAGAACGAGGCGAGGGGACTCACCAGCAAGACCAGAAGGACCAGGATCGCCGGCTTTCTCAACATGCGCATCTCCATCTGCTTAACTTGACATAACACATGATACAATCTGGGCCTGCGTCACATAGCCGTCCCGCCGGGCCCGTCATGGCCCCGGCCCCGATAATTATGTCAATGATAGCACAGGCGGGCAGGGATTACAATAGGGTGAGTTGGGCGTTCGTGTCCCGGCCCTTCCACCCCGATGGAAGGGCCGGGACACGAACGCTGCTGGTGGCCGAACCAGCGGTGCTACAGATCACTGTGCGGCTACACGGCTTATCAAGGTTTTACGCCACCACATGGACGAAGCCATCTGAAATGGCACATTGCGTCCAGGCTACCCAAAACATGTTGCCTAGCTGGGTGTCGCAAACCGCTTCTTGAGGATCTGCTCAAGATACCGATCTGGAAGTATTGTTCGTTGTGGATAGTGTGTTTGTTCCTCTGCCGACAAATGTCGTACTATTTTGTCTTTGTAATAAAGAACCCCTCTGTCTGCTAACTCGGGAATCTGACTTTCGGCAAGTAACTGCGCGCTATGAGCAACAATCGTCCAGCGTCCATTAGTTATGGCTGCGGCTAAACTGTAGTTAGGGATATCTATAAACCCCTTGCTCAATATACTAACATCAACAGCGTCACGGCTTGGGAACACCGTGTTATAAAAGCCGAGGAGCATTTCCTGGGGTTCCAGACGTTGAGGCACTGTTACGTGTAGCACAAGGGCAACCATAACCTGCCGTTCATCTAATGGCACCGCAATCAAATCGCCGTCTCGAACATTATAGATATGCGGTAATTTGCTTGCCCGCCAAAGGGGACTAGCAGTTTGGTGCGCCGATCCCAGTACCCCAGGATCGAGCAATTGGCGCTGTAATTCTGCCAACACTTGTACTCGTCGATCGAGCCCTGTCGGATCCCATTCCTCCCACCCATCCAATTCCTTATGGATAAGTTCCAGGGCCCGTTGTTGAACATCATGTTGGAGAGCGTGGTGTTCGATCTGTAGGGCGGCTAGAGCCAAATACATTGCTTGGACATCTTCATCTTGATCGCCATCTGGATCATGGGGATTCGTGTCGAATTGGGAGAGGACGGCTTGGGTCGCGGTAGCAATATCCTGCCCATCCCACAGTTGGTCCTCAAACATATCACGGACATCTCCCGCGTCGTCGTTATCAAAAATGCCCACGCCCCATGCTCCCATAAGGCCCCCTTTAGCGTTGTAGCGCAGTATTCGCTGTTGCAGTCTAGCCGGTTTTAGATCGAACAGCGGGGCGAAATCCTGCGCCGTCCTGGCTGTGGCAAAGTCAGCGCCGTCGGAGGGTCAGGAACTAGTCATTCTGAACGAAGTGAAGAATCCGTCCCTGCCCCACGAAGACGGACTCTTCGCTGCGCTCAGAGTGACACGTTCCCGACTTTGCCTCAGCCGTGCAGCCGCCGTAGGGCGGCTTGGTCCGGGTAGGCGCGACTTTAGTCGCCGGCCTACCCCCCCCCGCCCGGATCCTTCCCTACGTTCCGCTTGACAACCTCTTTTTGGCACGCAGCAGCCGCGCGTCAGCGCGTGGCCAGGCGCTCGATCATGCGCAGTTGTTCCTGGGTGACCGGGGCGGGGGCCGCGGGGGCGGCCGGCCCCAGGTCGCGCGTGCCGGAGTCGGGCGGCGGGGCCGCGCTGGCCGCGTTGGCCGTCATCAGGGCGGTCAGAGTCTGGGTGGCATTCTGGCGGGCGCGCGACGAGAAGAGATTGGCCGCCTGGTCCACGGCATCCCGGGATTGCTGCAGCAGCCCGATCACCGAATGGACCGGCCCCGAGCCGGCGCCAATGATCAGGCCGGTGACGATGAGGCCGAAATCGCCGGCGTTCTTGGAGAGATTCAGCAGCTGGAACATATCGAGCCGGGTGACGTAGGCGACGATCAGGCCGAGCACCAGGCCGGTCAGGACCGAGATCGATTGTTTGAGGCTGGTGTAGCGGTCCGATTTGAGGGCGTTACGCAGCTGCTGCTGGGCATCGGCCAGTTTCTGCTGGGCCTCGTCGATCTTCTGGTCGAGCGCGGTGCCGGTGGCCGGGACGGCGGGGGGAGTGCCCGGCGCCGGGTGGCGGAGTTGCTCGGCCTGGATGGCCAGATCAGTCAGCGCGGTCTCGGCGGCCGCGATCTGATTGCGGGCGTAGCGCGCCCAGGCCTGGCCGAGGCCCAGCGACGCCACCACCTGCGTCGCGCCACTCTCAAACCAGCTCCAGAACATCTCGATCACGCGCTCGATCCCCGTGGATGCCGCCAGTAGGGGCGCTAGCAGCGTGCCGACATCGGAGGTGGCCGGCGCCTGGTCGCCAGGCGCCGGCAGGCCGCCCGCGGCGGCGTGGGGTGCGAGCAGGATCCACCCGAGGCCGCCGATCACGGCGATCCACCCGACCTGCCCAATATTGAAGCGCTTCATCCTGAACCTCCTCCACTACCGACCGCCGCGCCACACGCCGGTCTCCGCTACCGCTACCGCCGATCCTGATTTCGCTACCGTAGATCGACCATCCGCCGGACCGTGCCCCGCACTCGGACCTTGCTGAACTGGCGGTCCTGGGCTTGGACGATCATCGGCAATCCCCCCTTCGGGAACGAGAAAACCGGCCCCACATGGTCGACCCGCGCCCCCGCCGGGAGGGCCAACCGGTAGCGCTGCACGATCAGCGCCACCACCAGCCGCAGCTCCAGCAAGGCGAAGCTGGCCCCGATGCAGCGGCGCGGCCCGCCGGCAAAGGGCAGGTATTCGTAGGGTGCGGGGTCAATCGTCTGCCAGCGTTCCGGCCAGAACTTGTAGGGCTGCGGATAGAGGTCGGGGCGGCGGTGCGTGGTCACCGCGCTGAACACCACCCACGACCCCTTGGGCAGGGCATAGCGGCCCACCGTGACGGGCCGCCGGGCCTCGCGCAGGCTCCACATCAACGGCGGGAAGAGCCGCAGGCTCTCGTGGACCACGCCGTCCAGGAGCGGCAGCTGACTCAGCTGCTCCACCGTGGGCGCGGCACCCTGTAGGGTGCTATCCAGCTCATCCAGCAGGGCGGCCAGCACCGGCGGATGCTGGGCGAGCAGGAAGAGCGTCCAGGTCAGGGCGCTGGCCGTGGTGATGTGCCCGGCGACGAACAGGGTCGTCGTCTGGGCCACCAGGTCCGCGTCGGTCAAGCGGCTGCCGTCGGCATCGTGGGCCTGGATCAAGAGCGAGAGCACATCCCCGGCATCCTGGCCGCCGGCCCGTTTGCGCTGGATCATGGCCAGCACCTGGCGCTCGAACTTCTCGGCCAGTGTGAGCAGCCGCCGATAGGGCAGGCCGGGGAGTTGCAGCGGCACGGCCATGGTCAGCGGGGCGAAGAAGAGGCGGAGCCACTCCGCCAGGTCGTGGTCCAGGTCGCGGCCGTCCCGCTGCGGGTCCAGGCCCAGCAGCGTCTGGACCGCGATGGCGATGGTGAGCTGCTTCATCTCGGCCAGCAGGTCGCGGGTTTCGCCCGGGTGCCAGCCGGCGATCTGCTGTTCCGTGAGCGTCACCATCGCGTCGCGATAGGCGTCCACGCGTTTCTTGTGGAAGGCGGGCATCATCAGCCGGCGCTGCTGCGCGTGCTGCGCGCCGTTCATCGCGAGCAGGCCGCTGGTTACTCGCGCGAAGGCCGAGTTCTTGGGCACGGGCGCGGGGGCCGTGATCGTGTAGAAGGTCTCCACGTCGGTGAGCACCTGACGAATTTGTTCAGGGGCAAAGACGAAGACGACTCGGGGCCGGCCCCGCGCCAGGGCGGTAATGTCGCCGTAGGTCCGCTGCAGGTGCCGCATCTGCCCCACCGGGTCGCGCATGAAGGGGATGATCTTGCCGTAGACTCCCAGCAGGGGGAGGGCGGCGGGACCGGGGAGGGGGGGAGCGGTCATACCAACTCGCTTTCGGAAGTGGCCCGATCGGCGGCGGCCCCCAGGCGGGCGAAGAGGGCCGCGGCGTGGGCCAGGTGCGCCGCGCGGGCGGGGTGGGTGACCGGAAGATGCTGCCCGATCGCCCGGTGGGCCTGCCCCATGTCGTAGGGCATATCTAGCGCCCGCGCCGTCGCCAGGCTGCGCCGCCAGCGCGTGCGCGCCGCGGCCGGATGCCCGCCCAGCCAGGCATAGTGCCCGGCATAGAGATCCGTGCAGGGGCGGGCGATGGGGAAAACCCGCGCGAAGCGCCGCAACGCCGCGACGCTGCGCCCCAGCCCTCGCAGCGCTGCGGCTTGGGCGATGGACGAGCCGGCAGCCCCCGCGAGGAGCGCCAGGTAGACCTCAGCCGCGGCGATCACGGTCGGCAAGGGGATGAACACAGTGACCGGAAGCTGGCCGATGATCGCGTCGGCTCCCTCGGCGATGGCTTGGGCCCGTCCGAACTCCCCCCGGTAGAGGAGGATCTGTGCCTGGTAGATGGTCGCCGACTGCGCGTTGGGCTCCGGGGGGGCCGCCGCCAGAGCTTCTAAGAGGCGTTCCCATTGCCCCACGGCGGCGGCCTGGTCGCCGCGCCGCCAGAGAATGAACCCCATCCACGCGGCGCTCGTCATCAGGAGCAGCAGGTCGCCGCGCCGCCGGGCGAGATCGTCCAGGTGCTCCAAGAGGGGGGTCGCGTCCGCGAAAGCGCCATGCAGCGCGTCGGTCGCGGCTTTCAAGGCCAGGCTCGTCGACAGCGCCGTGTGATCGCCCAGTTGCTCGGCCAGGTACAACACGCGGCGGTAGTGCCGTTCGGCTGCGGCCCAGCGCCCGCGCCCGGCCGCGTAAGTGCCCACGGCGCCGCTCACCCACAACAAAGCTGCCGGGTCCGCGATCTGGCGGATGGTCCGCCAGGCCAGGCGGCGGTAGATCGCCGCCAGGCGCGGCAGGGGCAAGATTCCCGTCACATAGGATGCCGTGGCATAGCCACGCGCCGTTGCGGGCGAGGGGCCCGCGCGTTCCGCGAGGTTGAGTGTGCGCAGCCCGGCCAGGACCAGCGGCAGCCGGGCCGATGCGGAGGTATAGGTTAACGACAGGTGTTCCCAGATGCGCGCCGCTTCCCGTAGTGCAGTGGGATCGGCAGGCGGGCGGCCCAGGAAGCGCGCCGGCCAGATGCGGTGCAACACCTGGCGGCCCAGTTCGCGCACCACGGCGGCGATCAAGTGGGGGGTGTGCGCCGGGGCGGGCTGGCCCAGCAACATCCCCGCCTGTTCCAGGTGGGTCCGGCTGTCTTGCCAGCGCCCGAGCGCGTAGTAGGCTTCACCTAACTGCCGCTCCCAGGTCGCGCGGTGGAGTGGGGAACTGCCCAGCCGGGCCGCGGTATCCAGGCCTAGCGCCTCGGTGAAGATGGCGGCGGCTTCCTGCGCCGCACCGGTGTGCAAGGCGTTCGCCCCGGCTTTCACCAGGTATCCCAATGTCTTGCGCGCATCCCCGGCCGCCCGCCAATGATAGACGAGGAGCGGGTAGGGCGGGGCCAGCGCGGGCCCGGTGCCGGCCGCCGAGTCGGCGGCCTCCGGGTGTTCATACCAAAGAGCAAGAGCGCGATGGAGCTGGCGGCGCTGGGCAAAGAGCATCAGATTATAGGCCACTTCGCGGGTGATGATGTGCTTGAACAGATACGCCGTGTCGGGCGGGGGGGTATCGAGCGGGGTCAGGTCCAGCTGCTCCAGCCGCGCCAGGTAGGCGGGCAGGTGCGGCTGGTCGGCGGCGATGGGGTGAACGGCGCGCAGGGTGCGCAGCGCAAAGACCCGCCCGATCACACTGGCGACCTTCAGGGTCAATTGCTCGGGCGGCGCGAGCCGGTCAATCCGGCTGGTGATCACCCCCTGCACTGTGTCGGGGAAGGCCACGGTGTGCAGGTCGCCCGCGCCTGGCGGGATCCGGCAGATGCCGTCTTGGATCGTGATCAGCCCGCGATCGCGCAGGGCGTAGGCGATCTCTTCGCTGTAGAAGGGATGACCTTCGGCTTTCGCCTGGATGAACGCCGCAACCGGCTCCGGGAGGGCGGCGACCCCGAGCCGCCGGCAGACCAGGGCCTGGATCTCGTCCGGGACCAGCGGAGCCAGCGCCAACCAACGGGTGCCGGGCTGGTCGCGCAGCCGACACAAGTCGGCCGGTGCCGGGTCGCCGGGCGGGCGGGTGGCGATCACCAGCAGCAGCCGGTGGATGGGTTCCCCCGCGCCCCGCGCCAGCGCCCAGGAGGCCGAATCGAGCCAGTGGGCATCTTCGAGGATCACCACGGTGGGCGTGCGGGCGGCGGCGGCGTGGAGCAAACGGAGCAGCAGATCGTGGATATTCTCGGCGCGCACCGGCCCGTGCAAGTGCGTGGTCAGGGCGCTTTCCGGCAGATCCAGCGGCAGGACCACGTTGAGCAGCGGCGCCCGGAGCCGGTCGGCGGCAGGCAGCGCGTCCAGCACCGCCTGCCGCCGGGCCGTGAGCGCGGCGGGCAGCGCGTCCCAGGCAAACAACGCCCGAAACACCGAGCGCCAGGCATGATAGGCCGTGGCTTGCTCGATCGCATCGCCCGCGCCGGTCAGTACCTGGAGCCCCCGCCCCGTGGCCTCTTGCTGGATCACGGTCACCAGCCGCGATTTGCCGATCCCGGCCTCGCCTTCGATCACCACGATCCCCCCCGCGCCCCCGGCGCGCAAGGCGGTCAATTCGCCGGCCAGCACCTCCCACTCGCGCCGGCGCCCCACCATCGGCAGGGAGGGTGGTGGCGCGGGGCTCCCCACCGGACCGACCGGCCGGTAGACCGCCAGCATCCCCGCCTTGCCCTTAACCATGATCGCCGGCAGCGGCGCAAACCCGATTTGCCCCCGCGCGGCGTGATAGGTCGGCGCGTCGCACAGGATGTCGTCGTCGGCGACCTGCATCAGCCGGGCGGCCAGGTTGACCACGTCGCCCACCATCGTATACTCCCGCCGCGTCGGGTTACCCACCTCGCCGCAGAACACCTGCCCCGTGGCGATGCCCATGGCACTGGCGATGCCCTGCGCCTGGAGAGTCTCCCGGATGGCGTGGGCGGCCGCCACGCCCCGCGTGGCATCGTCCGCATGGGCCAGCGGGGGCAGCCCGAGCGCGGCGATCAGCGTGATCCCCTTGTCGTCCACGCCGATCTTGTTCATGCTGCCTTCGTAGTGATAGAGGATCGTTTGGACCGCCTGGGTGACGGCCTGGATGCGGGCGGGAGCGTCAGGGGCCGCGTGGTCCAGGGCGGGGAGGTGGAGGAAGAGCACGGTCACCCGGCGGAGTTCGGCCAGCCAGGCGGTCTGGCCGGCCAGCAGCCGCGCGAGGACGGCGCGGGGGATGTACGCCTGGAGCGCGCTGTCGGCGGACGCGGGAAGTGGCGGCAGGGGGGCTGCGTGCTGTGGCGGCGGAGCGACCACCGACTGCAGCCGGAACAGGCCCGCCGCCAGGGGTTGGCCCGTGCTCCGCGCGGCCAGGAGCCGCCCAGCGGCGGGCCCGAGCACGACTTCGCCCGGCTGCGCAGCATGAACGGCGGCCCCCATCTCGGCCAGTGGTGCCCCGGCGACGACGAACTCCGCCCGCCCCTTCACTCCGGCGAGGTGCAGCAGGGCCACGGTGCCCGCCCCGATGCCGATGCGCAACCGCGGCGTGGCGCCAGACACACTGCCCGGCGCCGCACGGAGCGCCGGCAGGGCCAGCCCGCAGGCGGCGGCGCGAGCTGCCAGGACGGGCAGGGGTTCGTCCGCGGCCCAGATCGCCAGCAGCGCATCGCCCGCGAACTTGACCAGGTCGCCGCCATACGCGACGATCTGGTCGATCAAGCGCCCGAAATAGGCGTTGAGCCACGCGGTCAGTTCTTCGGCCCCGGCGGTACTCTGCCGGGCCAGTCGTTCGGCCAACGGGGTGAAGCCGGAGATGTCGGCGAAGAGGACGGCGGCGGGCACATGGGCGGCGCTCGGTGTGGGGATGGGGGCCGGGTCGGCCGCCAACTGCCGCACCACCGGCGGTGGCACATAGCTGCTGAGGGTCGCACGCATTGCGGACATCCGGGCCTCCTCGGCTGCGTGGGGGTCGTTGCTGCGCACTATAGCACAACTCGCCCGGTTCGGCAACGCTACCGCCTCCCCCGCGGGCCCGCGGGCCCGCGGGGCGGTTGCCCGGCGGGCCAGGTTTGTGCTATAATCATGAGCTAACCCGGCCCCGGGGGAGTCGCGCATACCGGCCCAGCCGGCCCATCCTGAAGGAGGAACCGTTATGGTCGATACTGCCGTTTTTCATGAGCGCCTCGACGCGGAGCGTGCCCGCCTGCTGCAGGAACTCCAGCATCTCGACGCCGAAGTGGCCGAAAGTGCCGACCCGCTCGATCCAAGCCGGGGCGGGGTCGGCAACCACCTGGCCGACGACGCCAATGTGACGTTTGAAGAGGAGAAGCTGGGCTCCGTGCGGCGCAATGTCGAGCAGCTGCTGGCGCAAGTCGACCATGCGCTGGAACGGGTGGCGGCCGGCAGCTACGGCACCTGCGAAAACTGTGGCCAGCCGATCCCCCCCGAGCGGCTGGCGGCGCGCCCCTTCGCGACTCTCTGCATCAGCTGCCAGCAGCGGCAAGAAGGTCCCCGATAAGCGTGGACTTACCCAATTCTTCGGCCGCGGTGGAACAGCCCGAAGCGGTGGGGCGCGGGCCGGTGGCGGGGCGGCTCACCCCGGCCGCGCGGCTGCGGGCGGTCGCGCCGCTGGTGGGGATCGCCGCGCTGGTGCTGGTCGCCGATCAGTTGACGAAGCGCTGGATTGTGGCGGCGATCGGGCCGCAGCAGGCGCAGCACGAAATAGCCCTGCTGCCGGGCTGGCTGGTGTTACAATATGCCGAAAATACCGGCGCGGCGTTTGGCCTGTTCCATAACGGCGGCTGGCTGCTGGCGCTGATCGCGGCCGCCGTCGTCGTCGTCATCGTGGCCACGGCGCCCCGGATGCAACAGGATGCGCCTGGGGGGTTCGCCCGCTGGCAGAGCTTGCTGAGCCTCGGCCTGGTGCTGGGCGGGGCCGTCGGCAACCTGCTCGACCGCCTCTGGCGGGGCTTTGTCGTCGATTTTATCCTCGTGCCCAGCGTGCAGATCACCCTGGGCGGCAAGCTCTACCACTTTCCGAACTTCAATGTCGCCGATAGCGCGATCACGGTCGGCATCCTGTTGCTCGTCGTCCATCTCTTCTTTTTCGGCGAGCGCAAGTAGCACCCCCCTGCCCCGGATGCCGCCCCTCACCGCCGTCGTGACCCCGGAGCAGGCCGGCACGCGGCTGGATCGGACCTTACCCGCGCTGGTGCCGGACCTTTCCCGCTCCTACGGCCAGCAGCTGATCGCCACGGGACAGGTGCTGCTCAACGGCCGCCCGGCCCGCGCGGCCCAGAAGCTCAAGGCCGGCGATCTCGTCGCGATCACAATACCGGAGCCGGCGCCCACGACGATCGCGCCGGAGGCGATCGCCCTGCGCGTGGTGTACGAGGATGGCGATGTGCTGGTGATCGATAAGCCGGCGGGCCTGGTCGTCCACCCGGCACCGGGGCACACGGGGGGCACCCTGGTCAACGCCCTGCTGGCCCACACCGATCAATTGTCGTTGCACGGCGAAATCCGCCCGGGCATTGTGCATCGGCTCGACAAAGATACGAGCGGCCTCCTGGTCGTCGCGCGCACCGATGCCGCGCATGCCGCCCTGGTCCGCCAGCACCAGGCGCGCACCATGGACAAGGAGTACCTGGGGCTGGTGCTCGGCCGGCCGCAGCCGCCCAGCGGGCTGATCGACCTGCCGATCGGGCGCGACCCGCGGGAGCGCAAGCGCCAGGCGGTCCAGGCGGGCGGCCGGCCGGCCCGGACGCGGTATCAGACCGAGCGGATCTATGCGGCGGCCGGCCGGGACGCCTGCACGCTGCTGCGCCTGCGGCTGGAGACGGGCCGGACGCACCAGATCCGCGTCCACCTGGCCTATATCGGCCACCCGATCCTGGGCGACCCGGTGTACGGCGCGCGCACCCTGCGCCTGACGCAGCCGCTGGGCCTGGCGCGCCAGTTTTTACACGCCACCCGCCTGGCCTTCGACCTGCCGAGCTCGGGCCGGCGGGCGGATTTTACGAGCCCCCTGCCGCCCGACCTCGCGGCGGTGCTCGCCCGTTTCGACCCGGCCCCCCTTAGAGAGGACCCCCCATGCGTATCCTGATCACAGGCTCCAGCGGCCAGATCGGCACGAACCTGGCCCTGCGGCTGCTGGCCGACGGCCATGCCGTCTTTGGCGTCGACAAGCGGCTGAACACCTGGACCGACTCCTTCCGCTATCTCCTGCAAGACCTCAGCGGCCACTACCCGGCCTACCCGACCGGCATCGGCGGCGTCGATTATCCGCCGGCCGACGTTGTGGTCCACCTGGCGGCCCACGCCAAGGTCCACCAGCTGGTGCGCTATCCGCACCGGGCGCTGGAGAACATGATCATGACCTTTAACGTGCTGGAATATTGCCGCCAGACGGGTACGCCGATCATCTTTTCCAGCAGCCGCGAGGTCTATGGCGATATCCACCGCTTCAGCACCGCGGAGACGAGCGCCGATTTTGCCTATACTGAGAGCACCTATTCGGCCAGCAAGATCGCCGGGGAGGCCCTGATCTATTCCTTCGCGCGCTGCTATGGGCTGCGCTACCTGGTCTTCCGCTTCAGCAACGTCTATGGGCGCTACGACAACGATATCGCGCGTATGGAGCGGGTGATCCCGCTGTTCATCCGCCGCATCGGCCAGGATGCGCCGATCACGATCTATGGGCCGGAGAAGGTACTCGATTTCACCTACATCGACGACTGCATCGACGGGATCGTGCGCGGCATCGCCGCCCTCGTGGCCGGGCGGGTCGCCAACCAGACGATCAACCTGGCGTATGGCCAGGGCAACACGCTGGTGCGCATGGCCGCGCTCGTGGGGGCCGCCCTGGGCAAAGAGCCGCGCATCACGCTGGCGCCGCCGCTACTCGGCGAGGTGACGCACTATGTCGCCAATATCGATAAAGCGCACGCGCTCCTCGGCTATACGCCGCAGGTACCCCTGGATGAGGGGCTGCGCCGTGCGGTGGCCTGGTCGCAGGCCTGGGCGGTGGCCCACCCGGCCCCGGCGGCCGAGCCGGTGAGCCCGGCGCTCGACGACGTCGTGTCCCCGGAGGATGGCAGCACGGCGGCGGGGCTCGGCTACAAATATGCGCCCGCGGCGGTGGCCCCGTCTCGGGCCGAGGGACCCGGCCCGGATCGCCGGGAATCGTAGGGGCGGCCGATCACGATGATTGTGGCCAGCGATTGGGGCAACACCCAGGAGATGTGCCAGACGCCCAGGTCCTTGGCCGGCTGGTCTTTGTGCGGCAGGACGTCGGTGCCGAGCGCCCAGTCCACCGCCTGGTAGATGCCATAGCCGAGGCCGAAGGCGATCCCACAGTGAAGCACCCCACGGCTAAAGCCGGGGGCTTCCGGTTTGCACCGGCAACGTGGCCTGCTTCCGAGGCACTACTTCGGTCGCCCGAAGATACGTGAGGGCTTGGACGTGAACCTGCCCGTACTCGCCATAGCGATAGCGACTACAGATGTTCGCCGCCCCGTTTCCATCGCGGGAAACGCGAGCACCGCAGCCGGCGCAGGTGAACACCCGCCCCCGTGGTGCAACATTATGAACCTGTCGACACTGACTACAGGTGCGGGTGCTGTACTCTTCCGCGATGTATGCGGTCGAGATCCCGTACTGGCGGGCCTTGTCTTTGACATACCCCACGAACTGCCCGTGCGCCCACTGGCTCAACCGCTGGTTGTGATGCCGGCCTTTGTCCGGGCTGGCCGCGATGTCGCGCACGTCCCCCACGGCCAGGTGCGCCACTCCCTCGGCGTGGGCAAAGGTGACCAGTTGGCGGCTGGCCTTATGCAACACGTCCCGGCTTTGGCGGTAGAATTTGGCCGACGCCCGGGCTTTGCTCCGTAGCAGTTTCTTGTGGTGCCGCGAGCCTTCTGTGCAGCGCTTAATACGGATATTCAGGGCCGTGTGCCGTTTATTGCGCAGTCGGTTGACGGAGCGCAGATACCGGCCGTTGATACTGATCCCCGCCCCGGCATCCGTGACACAGGCGGCAATGTTGACCTCGCCCAGGTCCACGCCCGCCGCTTTCACATGCCGATCCAGGGGCGGATTCACCACGCCGGTATCGATCGTCAGGCACAGTTCGTAATGATCCGCCCGCCAGGTCAGTTCCGCCCCGACAA
>DATGEF010000613.1:0-7293 GCA_035310405.1 Chloroflexia bacterium
CAAAAATGTGCCTGCGGCACCGCTACGCGAGCAAAACTCAAAAATGCCGTTCTGGCTGGGCCGGCAGGCGGCGGCGCGCGGCGACCAGTGGGCGGTGCTGGCGGCCGGGGGGCGCTGGACCTTTGCCGACCTGGCGCGCGAAGCCGGCGCGTGGGCGGGGCGGCTGCACGCCCTGGGCGTGGCGCCGGGCGATCGGGTCGCCGTGCTGATGGGCAATAGCGCCGGCTTCGTCGCCCTCGTCCATGCCTGTAGCGGGCTCGACGCCATCCTGGTGCCTCTGAACATCCGCCTCAGCCCGGCCGAGATCGGCTGGCAGCTCGCGGACTGCGGTGCCCGGGTGCTGATCCATGACGGTGACCGGGCCGCCGCCGCCCAGCACGCCACGGCAGAGGCCGGCTGCCGCGCCTATAGCGTCGACGCGCTGGCGCAGACCGCCGTGCCCGCGGCGCCGGCGCTCCCCGCCGCGATCGATCTGCAACAGGTGCAGGCGGTGATCTACACCTCGGGCACGACGGGGCAGCCGAAAGGGGCGCTGTTGACCTATGGGAACCACTGGTGGAGCGCGATGGGGTCCGCCTTGAACCTCGGCACCCACACGACCGACCGCTGGCTCGCCTGCTTGCCCTTGTTTCACGTCGGCGGCCTGGCCATCCTGATGCGCAGCGTGATCTATGGCCTGCCGGTCGTCGTCCACGAGTCGTTCGACCCGGCGGCGGTCAATGCGGCGATCGATGCGGACGGGGTGACCATTGTGTCGGTCGTCAGCACGATGCTGCGGCGGATGCTGGATGCGCGGGGCGGCACACCCTACCCGGCCAGCCTGCGCGCCGTGCTGCTCGGGGGCGGGCCGGCGCCCCGGCCGCTGCTGGAGGAGTGCGCCGCGCGCGGCGTGCCGGTCGTGCAAACCTATGGGCTGACGGAAGCCGCCTCGCAGGTCGCCACGCTCGCCCCGGCCGACGCCTTGCGCAAGCTGGGCTCGGCGGGCCAGCCGCTGCTGCCCACGGCCTTGCGCATCGTGGGGCCGGCGGGCGACCTGCCGGCCGGCGCCGTCGGCGAGATCCTCGTGCAGGGCCCGACGATCACCCCCGGCTACCTGGGCCGGCCCGAAGCCACAGCCCGCGCCCTGCGCGACGGCTGGCTGCATACCGGCGACCTGGGCTACCGGGATGCCGACGGCTACCTCTATGTGGTCGACCGCCGGGATGACTTGATCATCTCCGGGGGCGAGAATGTCTACCCGGCCGAGGTCGAAGCGGTGCTGCTGGCCCACCCCGCGGTGGCCGACGCGGGCGTGATCGGCATCCCGGACCCGCAGTGGGGCCAGGTGGTGCAGGCGGCGGTCGTCCGCCAGCCGGGGAGTACGCTCACGGCCGAGGACTTACTGAGCTTTTGCCGGGCGCGGCTGGGGCGCTACAAAGTGCCGGCCGCCATCCGCTTTATGGACACCTTACCCCGCAACGCCGCCGGCAAGCTGCTGCGCCGCGCGTTACGAACGGATTCGCCTGAGGAGGCGCTCCCATGATTATTATTATGCAAGCCGGGGCCACGGCCCGGGACGTGGCGGCCGTCGCCGATCGCATCCGCGCCCTGGGCGGGAGCCCCGAGATCGGCGGGGCCGCCGAGCGGGTGGTCGTCAGCTTCGCCGGCGGATCGCCGCCGCTGGAGCCCGACCTCTTCAGCGCCCTGCCCGGGGTCGACAAGATCGTGCCGCTGCAGCCCGCCTACCGGCTGGCCAGCCGGGCCCAGCACCCGCACAATACGATCGTCCGCGTGGGCAGCACGGCGATCGGCGGCCGCGATATCGCCGTCATGGCCGGGCCCTGCTCGGTCGAGAGCCGCGCGCAGACGCTGGAAGTGGCCGACGCGCTGGCGGCGCTCGGCGTCAAGATCCTGCGCGGCGGCGCCTACAAGCCCCGCACGTCGCCGTACAGCTTCCAGGGCCTGCACGAGAGCGGCCTGGAGATCCTGGCCGAGGTCCGCGCGCGGACGGGCATGGCCATTATCACCGAGGTCCTGGCGCCCGAGGATGTACCGTTGGTCGCCGGGTACGCCGATATCTTACAGATCGGCACCCGCAACATGCAGAATTTCGCCCTGCTGGAAGCGGCCGGGCGCCAGGCGCGGCCCGTGCTGCTGAAGCGCGGCATGAGCGCCACGATCGAGGAGTGGCTGCTGGCCGCCGAGTATATCCTGGCCCAGGGCAACCCGCAGGTCATGCTCTGCGAGCGGGGCATCCGCAGCTTCGACAAGAGCACGCGGGGCGTGTTCGACGTGAGCGCCATCCCCTTGCTCAAGAAGCTGACCCACCTGCCGATCCTCGCCGACCCCAGCCATGCCACCGGGCACTGGGACCTGGTCGGCCCGGTGGCCAAAGCGGCCGTCGCCGCCGGGGCCGACGGCCTGATCGTCGAGGTCCACGCCCACCCGGAGCAAGCGCTCTCCGATGGCGCGCAATCGCTCACGCCGGCGCGCGCCGCCGCGCTGCTGGCCGACCTGCGCCGCCTGACCGCCGCGCTCGACCGCGGCCTCGACCTGGCCCCCCTCGCCATCGCGGCGTGACGCGGGCGGAGTGCGGAGTGCGGATCAAGCGTCTGTGGGAGAGGGCTCTGCCCTCGAAGCTCTGGCCGCGCGGGTGAGTTGACGGAGCGCGAAGTGTAGTGATAACCGGCAGCCCGCGCAGGCGGGCTTCGTACTCGTAGCCGCGGCTTTAGCCGCCAGGCGTCTTGCCCCAGGACCCTGCTGCTTGTTCGGTTGATCGGCAGGGGGGCGGGTCTGCGACCCGCCTGTTGAGAGGCCGCCCTGCCCCCCCAGCGGCCCCTCCGACCGCGCTCCACCCGCCCCACCAAGCGGGTCTGCGACCCGCTCCTACCCCAGCCGAGTCGCCTTCTGCGGCTGACGTGCGCGCCGATGGGAGAGGGCGCGGGGCGGCTACGCCGGCGGCCCCGGCGCCAAAATCCAAAATCCTTGCCGGGGGGTTGGGGGTTGGGGGTTGGGGGTTAGGCGACGAGGGGGTGGCGACGGCGGGGATGCGGGGGCCGCCCGTCTCCAATCCAAAATCCAAAATCCAAAATCCAAAATCGCCCCCGGCTACGCCGGCGGCTTGGGCGGTTTGGTCAGGTAGCGCAGATTGATTTCGCTGAACATGAGGCGCAGGTTCTTGTTGACCGTCTCGACCTGGCGGACGGCTTCGTTCGCGCGGGCGGGGTTGGCGGCGCGATCTTGCTCGATCAGGCGGCGCACGCCGTCATGCAACACGGTGACGAGCTGGATCAGACTCGCCGCATCGGCGCCGGACTGGATGCGGGCCGTGATCGTGGGCTCCATATAGGCGCGCAACGGCTCCATCGAGCCCTCGGCGAACGTCTGCGCCTGGGCCTGATACGATTCGACAAAGCGCTGCTTGACGACGTCGGGCGGCAGGCTGGCATACAACGGGATCGTCTGGCGCGCGATGGTCGCGACCTCGACGGCCAGCTCGTCGATATGCGCCAAAATCAACTCGGCGATCCATCGTCCGGTCGGTGTCTCCATCGGCGAATGCTCCAGGGTGCGCCCGAGGGTCGTGGTGCGATCGCGTGCTAGGGCCGCCTACTCATTATGACATAGCCCCCCAGGGCTGTCAATCCACCTGGCCCTGCTGCGCCCCGATGTCGCGTATCACCTGGCGCAGGTCCTCGAAAAGGGTCGGGAGCTGGGGCAGCAAGGTCGCGAGCAGCACCGGGTCGGCGGCATATTCGCGGTTGATCAGCGTCCGCACGCTGGTTTGGGCACTGGTCACCAGGTACATGAAGCCGGCCAGGGTGGCGCCATCGCGCAGGCGGTCACCGACCACCCGGCCCAGGTACGTCTGGAGCGGGGTGACATCGCCCGCCGCCAGCGCGTGCGCCAGCACCCGGTAAAAGACCACAAAAATGGCCTGCACCACGGCGGGCTCCATGGAGCGATAGACCGCCATCTTGCCGCGGGCCGCGGTGGTCAGCTCCGCCGCCAACAGATCGACATGGGCCAGCATCAGGTCGGCTAACCAGATGGCCTGCGGGAGGTCCATTTTACGGGGCCCCTTCCCTTCCGTCGCGTCGATCTCGTGTCAGTAGCAAGCTGGCGCGCGCTAGGTGGCGGGGCTGGACGGCGGCCGCTGCGACAGCAGTTGCAAATTAATCTCGCTCAGGATCAGGCGGACATTCTGGCTGACGGTATGGACCTGGCGCAGCGCCTCGGCGGCGAACGCCGGATCGTGCGGGAGCTCGCGCTGCACCAGGCGATCCACCGTGGCATCCGAGATTTCGGCCAGCTTGATAAAGCTGGCCGCGGCCGCCCCGTCGCGGATGCGACTGACGGTCACATGTTGTAAGTAGGTGCGCATGGGGGCCATATCGCCGGCGGCCAGGGTCTGGGCCAGCACCTGATAGAGCGCGGCGAACAAGGGGTGGACTACGGCGGGCTCCATGGCCCGGTAGAGGGGAATGTCCCGCCGGGCCGCTTCGCCCAGGGTCGCCGCCAGCTCGTCCAGGTGTGACAGAATCAGCTCCGCGAGCCAGGTTCCGGTTGGTGTTTCCATCGGCCTCTGCTTTCGGCATGATCTGCGCCAGTGCTGCGGGTGCGCACTCGTATTATGGCATAGCCCGGCGGGTTCTGTCAATTGGGGCGGCCGGCTCGGATGCACTGCAAGATTTTGCATCCCGGCGGGGCGGCTGATCCGCGGGCGGAGGCAGACCTCTCCCCTCGCCCCTCCCCGGCGCGGGGAGGGGAACGTGGGGCCCACGGCCTGCCGCTTTCCCCACGTTCCCCGGCCGTCCCGCCGTCTCCTCCCCTCCCCGCGCCGGGGAGGGGCGAGGGGAGAGGTTCGTTCCCGCGCCGCCATCTCGCCGGCCGCCGTGGGGGCTAGACGTCCTTCTGGGCGGCGACGTAGGCGTCGATCACCGCCCGCGGCGCCCCGCCCACCGTACACACGAAGTAGGCGTTCGTCCACAAACTGGGGAGGCGGCGTTTCAAGGCGGGAAATTCGCTGCGCAACAGAAACGAGGACCGGCCCTTGATCAGCTTCACGAGGCGGTGAATGCCAAATTGCGGGTCGCACTCCACCACCAGATGCACATGGTCCGGCCGGATCTCCAGCTCCAGCACCGCGGACCCCCGTTCCGTGCAGACCTCGGCAATGATGGCCTGCAGGCGGGTGTCGACATCATCGACCAGGACTTTGCGCCGGTACTTGGGGCACCAGACCAGGTGATACTGGCAAGAATACATCACGTGGTTGTTGGATTTGAACTCGCGCATGCCTGCATTATATCACGCGACCCAATCTATGACAAGCGCGGCGGGGGCCGGGGAGCGGCGCGGCCGGCCGCGCCGCTCCCCGCGCCTTATAGCCCGGCCGGCGCCGGCGCGGGCATCGCCCCGATCTGTTGCAGCAGGCCGAGCATGTCGGCGCGCACCCGGTCATGCACGATTTTCCCGTCGCGGAAGGTGAAGAAGCTCGTCCCCGTGAGCACCACGGCCTTCCCCGTCCCGGGCAGGGGGCCCAGATTGCCCTGCTGGTGCGCACTCATGGTCCAGGTGGCCGCGGCCTCATCCCCTTCGGCGATCACGGACTCCACGGTGAATTGGAGATCGGGGAAGCTCTGGATAAAGGCCTCGGTGGCCTGCCGCAGGCCGGCCAGACCGTGGGCGGTACCCGGGCCGCCGGGGAAATCCAGCGAATACTCAGGGCTGATTAGCGCCGGCTGCGTGGAAAGATCCTGCTTGTTGAAGTCCGCAAAGAACCGGCGGACGGTGGCTTTGTGCTGCTCGACAGACATGGGTGGTGATCTCCCTTCATACTGGTAGTGGTCGACTACTGGTCAGAATGGGCTCGCAGTTGCGAACACGCCCTGATTATAGCCGACTACCGCCGCGCGGGGATCGTGCGAGATGCTTAGAATCGGCGCGGCCCGATGCTTAGATTTTGGTCGGGCCGGCCAGGCCGGTTTCGACCGCCCAGACCGCCACCTGGGTCCGCGAGGTGAGGTCGAGCTTGGCCAGCAGGTTGGTGATATGGACCTGGACCGTCCGCTGGCTGAGGACCAGGGTCGCCGCGATCTCGCGATTGGTTTTACCCTGGGCGATCAGGATGGCGACCTCGCGCTCGCGCTCCGTCAACCCCCCGAACGCCTGCTTGGCCGCCTGGCGCGGCGTCGGCGCCGGCAGGACCGGCAACAGCGCGAGGGCGCGGCGTACAAACTGCGCGCGCAGATCTGACTCGGGCACCTGGGCCGCCAGCGCCTCGATCTGGCGCTGGGCCGTGGCCCCGGCCGCGGCACTCTCGTCGCGGCGGCCCTGCGCCTGGTAGAGATGCGCGAGGGCCCCGTCGATCCGCCAGCACCACGCCGGGCTGGCCTGGGCCGCCGCGGCCGCTTGCGCCGCTTGCAGCAGACTCACGGCGTCGGCCCGGCGGCCCAGCGCCTGCAGGGCCTGGGCCTGGAGGTACCAGAGGCGGGGAATGACTGTCCCCGGCGCCCGGTTGGCGGCGGTGGCGATCAGGCTTTCGATCAGCTCCAGGGCCGCGGCAGGATAGCCGCAGGCAAGCTCCAGCTCGGCGCGGGCGCACCAGACCAGCCGCTGGGATAGGGTTTCCATGGGCGTCTCGGAACCGAACGCGGCGTCGAGCACTGCCGTGGCGCGGCTAAAATCCCCGAGCGCCGTACAGGACTGCGCGTGGTACGCGGTCGCCGATCGGATCAGGAACAACGAGCCGATCTGCTGCGCCAGATCCAGCGCCTGGGCGGTCTGGGCGTGCGCGGCTTCGGGCGCCAGGAGATCGAGATACAGCGCACCGAGCGCAAAACAGGCGCCATCCAACGACACATGATGCTCGATTTCGCTGGCGATGCGCCGCGACTCTGCGGCCGCCTCCAGCCCCCGGGCATACTCCCCCGCCGGCCCCAGGCTGAGAGACAGGTACATGAGATTGAAAGCTTCCCCGGAGCGCCAGCCCAGCTGGCGCGCCAGGGCGACCGCCTCCTCCCCCTGGCGGATGCAGGTCGGCCCACTCGCCGGGGCGCTGACCAGCGTCGACGTCATGTAGTTCACCCCGCGCAAGGCAAACGGGGCCAGGCAGGAGGCCAGGCCCTGGCGATCGTCCAGCGCGCGGAAGAGAGGCACGGCCTGCCCGTAATAGGCCGCACTGGCGAGCAGATCCCCGCCCAGCAGGCTGCTGATGCCCAGGAGATCCAGCGTCGCCGCCTGGCCGGCGCGATCGGCCAGCGCGCCGAAGATCGCCAGGGCCTCCTCATGGTGACGCCGGCCCTCCCGGGG
>DATGEF010000614.1:0-3930 GCA_035310405.1 Chloroflexia bacterium
GCCCGAGCGTCGCCTGGAGCCTGCTCGCCGAATACGCCGCCACGATCCGCACCGACGCGGCCGGCCTGACCTATCAGACCCTCGGCGGCGTGCTCCTGCCCTACCGCTGGGATCAGGTGCGCGCCCTGCCGCCGCCCGCGCCGGATCCCCCGGAGAACGCCGCGGCAGAGTCCCTGCCCCCACCCGACACCGTGATCCCCCTGGCCGTCGACCCTCCCGCGCTGGAGCGCATCCCCCGCCCGCTGGTGCGGCGGCTCCAGCAGCAGGCCTACGCCGGCCGCGTGCCCCTCTACCCGGGGCTGGCCGACCGCCCCACCCTGCTCGCCGAGATCGCGCGCCGGACGAGGGATCAGGGGTCGGGGGTCGGGGGTCGGGACGAGTTTTGAGTTTTGCTCGCGCAGCGGTGCCGCAGGCACATTTTTGCTCGCGCAGCGGTGCCGCAGGCACATTTTTGAGTTTTGAGTTTTGATGAGTGACCAGTGACCAGTGACCAGTGACCAGTGATCGGTACGAGTACGAGCAGGAGGACGAAGGGTTGGGGTTAGGGATTGCTCCTTAATGAATTAATGATGTATTTTATTAGCAGAAAACATAAGATCTGTCATTCTGAGCGTAGCGAAGAATCTGGTGCCCGGCGGATCGGTTCGGGGCCAGCTGCCCGCTGGCCCCGCGCCCGCCGCCGCCCGGGCCAGCAGCCTCAGATCGCAGGGCTGTCGCAAAGTCGGGATCTTGTCACTCTGAGCGCAGCGAAGAGTCCGTCTCCGAATGTTGGGGTCGGATTCTTCACTGCGTTCAGAATGACAATTTCCGCACCCCCAGGCGGCCGCGCGGACTTTGCAACAGCCGTGCCCCAGATCGCCCCGTTAGGCACGCAGGGGGCACGCCCCAGCGGATTCTTCGCGGAGTTTACCCTCGAGCGCAGCGAAGGGCTCAGAATAACAAGTTTTTTGCCGTCTTCGCTAATATTTATAGCTGATCACGATCGCTGCGCGCGGTGCAAGGGCAAAACTGGTGGCTTATTATACTGCCGACTCGTCGCGTCCCGTCGTCTCCACTCCATGACGAGGGGTTGGGGGTCGGGGGTTGGGGGTCAGAGACGACGACGGAGGCGGGGGCCGCCAATCCAAAATCCAAAATCCAAAATCCAAAATCCAAAATCGGAACGGGAGGAATTAAAGGTTGACTACGCGTAAGGACCAGGTGCGGATCATCCCCCTGGGCGGCCTGGGGGAGGTCGGCAAAAATATGACCGTCCTCGAATATGGGGACGATATCATCATCGTGGATATCGGGGTCGCGTTTCCGGAAGTCGAGCAGCTCGGCATCGACCTCGTCATCCCTGATATCACCTATCTGAAGGGCAAAGAGTCGCGCATCCGCGGCATCTTCATCACGCACGGGCACGAGGACCATATCGGGGCCATCCCGTTTATCTACCCACACCTGCGCGGCCCGATCTATGCCACCCAGCTGACCCTCGGCTTGATCGAAGTCAAGCTGCGCGAGCACAACCTGCTGACCATGGCCGATCTGCGCCCGGTGCGCTCCGGCGACCGGGTCGACCTGGGCAGCTTTATCGTGGAGTTCTTCCACGTCTGCCATAGCATCCCGGACGCCTGCGGCCTGGCCATCCACACGCCGGAGGGCATCGTCATCCATACCGGCGACTTCAAGTTCGACCAGACGCCGGTCGACGGCCACCAGACCGACTTCGCCGCCCTGACCCGGCTCGGCAGCGAGGGCGTGCTCTGCCTGCTCTCCGACTGCGTGCATGTCGAGACGCCCGGCTTCACCCCATCCGAGCGCGAGGTCAGCACCACCCTGCATAAGCTGATCGGCGAGGCGCCCGGCCGGGTCATCCTGTCGACCTTCGCCTCGCTCCTCTCGCGCGTGCAGCAGATCCTGGATATCGCCTACTATCACCGGCGCAAGGTCGCCGTCGCCGGCCGCAGCCTGGAGAACAATGTCGCCATGGCCGAGCAGCTCGGCTACCTGCACCTGCCGCCCGACACGATGATCAACGTGGCCAACGTCGGCGCCTACCCGGACGACGAGATCGTGATCATCAGCACGGGCGCGCAGGGCGAGCCGATGGCCGCGCTCAGCCGCATCGCCAACGGCGACCACCGCTTCATCAGCATCCGGCCGGGCGATACGGTCATCCTGTCGGCCACGGCCATCCCGGGCAACGAGAACAGCGTCAACCGGATCATCAATAGCCTGTTCGCGCAGGGCGCCAACGTGATCTACCCGCCCCAGGCGCGGGTCCACGTTTCAGGCCACGCCAGCCAGGAAGAGCTGAAGCTGATGCTCAACCTGACCCGGCCGCGCTTCGTGGCGCCGATCCATGGGGAGCGCCGCCACCAGGTGCATTACGCCCGCCTGGCCGAGGCCATGGGCCACGCCCCCGACCACATCTTCCTCATGGAGAACGGCAGCGTGCTCGCGCTCGACGCCGACTCGGCCGCCGTCGTCGACAAGGTGCCCGCCGGCGAAGTCTTCGTCGACGGCCTGAGCGTCGGCGAGGTCGGCCAGGTCGTCCTGCGCGACCGCCAGTTCCTGGCCCGCGACGGCATGCTGATCGTCGTGATCTCGGTGGATAAAGCCACGGGTGCCGTGCTGGCCGGCCCGGACATCGTGACGCGCGGCTTTGTCTACGCCCGCGAGGCGGAAGAACTGCTGGAGCGCACCAAGCTGCGCGTGCGCCAGACGCTCGACGGCCACGGCAACGGCCGGCGCAACGAGGATCACCCCCACCTGACAGAGTGGAGCTTCCTCAACCGCAAGATCAAAGACGCCGTCAGCGAGTACCTCTACGAGCAGACCCGCCGCCGGCCCATGGTCCTGCCCGTCGTCATGGAATTGTGACGCGTTCTGATTTCGAGAAAGGTGGCTGTGTATGGCCCCGAACCCTGGCACTCGCATCGTGCCGCCGCGCGCGGAGGCCGCGCCCGCGCCCGCGGCGAAGCCCCGGACCGGCAAAGCGGCGCCCCCGCCGGCGCCGCCGGCCGCCGCCCCGGCCGCGCCGCGCCGCAAGGCCGAGACCGTTCAGAGCACGGCCGCTACCCGCCCGCGCCCGTCCGCGCCGCGGCCGGCGCCCCGGCGGGCCCACGCGCGCGGCGGCCGCCCCGGCCGCGCCCCCGGCCCGCACTTCAGCCTGGCCATCCCGCAGGCCCTGCAGCGCGAGATCGTCGCCGTGCTCGTCTGCCTGTTCGCCGTGCTGACGGCGATCGGGCTGGGCAGCAGCAGGCCGAGCGGCGTGCTGAGCGCCTGGGGCGGCGGGCTGCACCATCTCTTCGGCTGGACCGCCTGGATGATCCCGGTCGCCATCGCGGCCGCCGGGGCCATGCTCTTCGTCGCCGGCCTGCTCAAGATCGACCGGCTGCGCTGGGAGATGCCGCTCGGCCTCGCGCTGATCCTAATCGGCGTGATCGGCCTGGTCCATATGCCGATCGACGATAAAGCCGCCGCCGGGCAGGCCGGGGACGCCGGCGGCCTGGTCGGCTGGTACGTCAGCAGCCTGCTCGAAACCCTCGCCGGCCGCCTGGGCGGCACCGCCGTGCTGCTGGCCCTGGCCATCATCGGCGCGATGATGGCCTTCCACCTCTCCCTGGGCGACCTGCTGCGGCTGGCCGGCCGCGGCGGCGCCGGGCTGCTCGCCCTGGTCGGCGGCAGCACGCCGGCCGCCGCGGCGCCGCCGGGCGGCATCTTGCCGCCGGGCCGCCGCGGCGCCCTGGCCGCCGAGGTCGACGGCTTGCCGCCCGACGTGCCGCGCATCAACCCGGGCGACCGCAGCCTGGCCCCCACCACGCCGCTGCCCGGGGTGCCGTTTGCCGAGCCCGCCACGCCGCGTATCCTGGGCGCCCTCCCCCTGCTCGCGCTCCCTGGCGCGGCCACGAAGCCCGGCAAGCCGAAGCCCCCCCCCCCGGC
>DATGEF010000615.1:0-20140 GCA_035310405.1 Chloroflexia bacterium
ATGGGTACGCGGGCCGCCGAGTATGCCCAGGAGTTTGCCTGGGGCCGCATCGCCGACCGGATCACCGATCTCTATGATGGCCTGATCCACCAGGTCGCGCACCGCGACTGCCCATGCGTGGTCTAACCCCCGGGCCCCCGATCCGCCTGCTGGTGCTCGACGGCGACCACACACTCTGGCAGCCGGTGGATGTCACCTGCGCCACGGAGCGCTATCCCGACGACCCCCAGGGCCACGATCAGTTTGCCTTTCAGGCGGCCGCCGACGATCCCGACCTGATTATCCGCGAGGATGGGGTGCGCTTCGCGCTGCTGCCCGGCGCGCGGGCCACGCTGGAGCAGCTGCATGCCGCGGGCGTCCGCCTGGCGATGGCCAGCTTCAACCATCTGGCGCCGATCCGGGCCATGCTGGATGCCTTTGGGTTGCAGCCCCTCTTCAGCCAAGTGGTCGCTTTCTGGGCGCCGGACAAGCTGACCATGCTGCGCACCATCCTGGCGGCCGAGGCCACGGCGGGCCACACGTACACCCCGGATGCCGTGCTCTTCGTCGACGACGACCCCGCGGGGGAGTACCGGCCGATGGCGGCCACCGCGGGCACACGCTTCGCCCAAATGGGCAACCCCACCGAAGTCCAGTCCTTCGCCGACATCGCCCGCCTCGCCGGATACGGGTGAATCCCCGCCGGTGACCGGCGTGCTATAATAAGCAAGCGAGCTATTCCACCGAGCGGGGAGGGCCCACTGAGGGGCGGCAGTAGGGCGCGCAGAAGGAGAACAGCCCTATGACGGACAGGAATCGGGTCCAGGAAGGCTACCTGGTGCTCGCCGACGTCTCGGGCTATACCGCGTTTATGACCGGGAGCGAGCTGGAGCATGCCCAGGCGATCATGGAGGAGTTGATCACACTGCTGCTGGACCATATCCGCCCCCCGCTCAAGCTGGTGAAGTTCGAGGGCGATGCCATCTTCTTCTATACCCCAGGCAGCACCTTTCTGGACACCACCCGGCTGATCGACCTGCTGGAGGTCTGCTATTTTGCCTTTGCCGACCACCTAGTCAACATGCAGCGGGCCACGACCTGCCAGTGCGCGGCCTGCCGCGCCATCCCCACGCTCGACCTGAAGATGATCGCCCACTACGGCAGCTACCTGATCCAGCGGCTGGCCGGGATGGAGGACCTGGCCGGGGGCGACGTGATCCTGGCCCACCGGTTGCTCAAGAATGAGATCGCCGCGCAGACGGGCTGCCCGGCGTACCTGTTTCTGACCGATGCGTGCCTGGCGCGGGTTGGCCTGGCCACGCCCCTGCCCCGCTATAGCACCAGCTATGATCACCTGGGGGTCGTGGCCGGCGGGGTCTACGATCTCAAGGCCGCCTGGCAGACCATGACGGCCGCCCGGCACGTCTACATCACGCCGGCCGAGGCCGATGTGACGTTCACGCGCGAGTTAGCGGCGCCGCCGGCGGTGATCTGGGATTACCTGGTGGACCCCGCCCGCAACATCTACTTGCAGGACGATCTGGTGCAAATGACGAACGAGCCGAACGCGGATGGTCGGCTGGGGATCGGCGCGGGCGCTCATTGCGCACACGGCACGTACAATGCGATCCACCAGTACCGCGATTGGCGCCCGTTCCACTATTACACCGAATGGATCGAGCAGACGACTACGCCTCCGTCTCCGCTGGGGCCACCTCCGATGTTCCTGACGTTTGAATTCACGCTCTTGGCCGGAGATCGGACCCAGGTGACGATGCGTGGGCGCCTGGGCGATCGCGAATCACCGCTGCTGCAGGACCTGGCAGCCTTCCAGCAGATTGTTGACCACCGCTACGAGATGATCCTGACCCGGCTGGAGCAAATGCTGGTGGCCGATGGGCTGGGTGAGGGCGGCGATAAGAGGGTGCCATGAACCGATCCCGCCAGGCGTTGACCCACCTGGAAGCGACGGGCCTGATCCGGCAGGCCACGGATGTGCCGGACCTGGAGTACTTGTTCCGGCATGCGCTGGTGCAGGATGCCGCCACCGCCTCGCTGCTGAAGGCCGATCGCAAGCGGCTGCACCGCGTGGTCGGCGAAACCCTCGAAACGTTGTACCCCGACCGCCGCGACGAGTTGGCCCCCCGGCTGGCCCGGCATTTTCACGAAGCCGCCGACATACGGGCGCTTGACTATTACACGCGAGCCGGGGACCAGGCCAGCCGCCGCTACGCCCAGGCCGAAGCGCTGGCCCATTACACGGCGGCCTTGGAGCTCGCCCCATCCGCCGGGGCTGGCGCCGCCCAGCTCCGCCACCTCTACCTGAGCCGCGGCCGTGTGCTGGAGCTGAGCAGTGCTTATGACGCTGCCCTGGCGAACTACGCGGCGCTCCAGGCGGTGGCCCAGGCCCAGGGCGATCGCGGCCTGGAGCTGGCCGCGCTGATGGCCTGCGCCACCCTGCGGGCCACCCCCACGCCGGTCTATGATCCCCAGCAAGCCGCGGCCCTGGCGGAGGCGGCCCTGGCCGCCGCTCGTGCGCTCGCCGATCCCGCGGCCGAGGCCCAGATCCTTTGGAACCTGCTGCTGCTCGCGTCGCACACCGGCCGCTTGCAGGCCGCGATCAGCTATGGCGAACAGGCCCGCCTCTTAGCCGCGCCCTTCCCGGATGGCACGCAGCTGGCCTATATCCTCAACGACCTGGCCATCGCCTCCTGGCTGGCCGGCCGGCTGCCGGAGGCGGGCGCCCTGAGCCAGGATGCGCGCGCCCGCTGGCGCGCGCTCGACAATCAGCCCCTGCTGGCCGATAATCTGAGCACGGGAGCCCGCGCCGCGTACCTGGCCGGCAACTATGCCCAGGCCCTGGCCGATGCCGACGAAGGCTGCCGGCTCAGCGCCACCATCGCGAATCCCTGGACCCTGGGGGCCAATTACCTGGTTCGCGGTTGCGTCCACCGTGAGCTGGGTGATCTGGGGGCGGCGGCGCAAGATTTCACGGCGGCCATTGCCCTCGCCGAACAGGCGGGGCTGGGCTTTCTGCTGGCGCTGGTTGGCGCCGAGCTGGCCACGCTCTACGGCAGCCTCCAGCTGCTGCCGGCCAGCCGGGAGCTGGCGGCGACAGCTCGGGCCCATTTGAGCGCCCTGCCGCCGGTCTACCAGGGGTGGCCGCTGGGACGTCTGGCGCTCCTGGCCGTCGCGCAGGGCGACCTGGCTGCGGCCGAGACCACCGTCGAGGCGCTGTACGCCACGGCGGTCCCCGGGGAACCCTCCCTGCTGGTTCAGATCTTCGGTCCGCTCACCCGCGGCGAACTGGCGTTGGCCCGTGGGGATTATGCGCTGACCCACGCCCTGATGGTGGACTACATCGCCCAGATCGCGGCCGGCGGCCCGCACACGTATGCGCCCGATGCCTGGTATCTCCAGGCGCGGGCCGCGCTCGCCCAAGGCCAGGTGGCGGCCGCGGTGCCGGCCCTCGAACAGGCCCGCTCCCACGCTGAGCAGCTCGGGTCGCACCGTATCCTGTGGCAGATCCTGGGAACGCTGGCGGCGAGTGCGGCGGCGGCCGGCCAATCGGGGCTCGCGAACCAGGCGCGGCGCGCGGCGCGACTCGAGATTCAGTACCTGTTGGCCCACGCCGGCTCGCCCGCGTTCCGCACCGCGCTGCGCCGCCTGCCGGCAATCCGGGCCCTGCAGGCGCGGGATCGCGGCGCCGGGGCCCCGGATTCGTCCACAAAGGCCACGAAGCGACACGAAGAACGGGATGTGGACTAAGGCCGGGAGGCACCCAGGTCCAGAGTCAGGCCCTCGCGGCCGGGGGTCACGCGGAAGGGCAGCGTGGCCGGGTCGAAGATCTCGGCCATCAGCCGATCGAGCGTCCGGTCGTCGTGGCTTGGCTCGTGGTGGAATGGGACGAGGTGCTTGACGGCGGCGAGTTGGGCAAACGCCCGCGTGTGCGGCAAGGCGCTGTGCCCCCAGCCCACCCGCGCGGCGTATTCGGCGGTGGTGTACTGCGCATCGTGGATCAGCAGGTCGACCCCCGCGGCCAGGTCGTAGCCGGACGTCCATTCGCCACTCAGCGGGAAGGCCGGCACGCCCAGCGCCGGCTCGTGGTCAGGCAGATAGGCCAGGGTGGCCGTCGGGCTGGTAATACGGTAGCCGACGGTCGGGCCCGGATGGCAGACCAGGGCGGCCGCGACCCGAAACTCGCCGATGGTCGCCTCCCCACAGGGCACCTCGTGTAGCTCGATCGTGGAGGGCAGATCGCGCAACCGGACCGGGAAGAGGGGCGGCGACAGGTAGCGCGTCAGCCGGGTACGCAAGCTCAACGCGGCGCTGGTCGGCCCCCAGATATGGACGGTGACCGCGGGGTCATAGAGGGGCGCGAAGAAGCCAAAGCCCTGGATGTGGTCCATATGCAGATGGGTCAGCAAGAGGTCGATCCGCTGCACGGTGCCGGTCAGGGCGGTGCCGAGCCGGCGGATGCCCGACCCGGCATCCAGGATGAGCACCGTGCCATCGGTGCCTCGGACCTCGACGCAGGATGTATTGCCGCCATAGCGGTCGGTTTCCGGGCCCGCGGCCGGCAAGGAGCCCCGGGTGCCCCAGAAAGTGACCTTCATAGGGCCAGGACCTCCCAGAAGATGGCCACCGCCCCGAGGTCCCGCTCGGCCTGGCCGATCAGCGGGAAGGCGGTAGCTTCGATATGGCGGCGGGGGGCCAGGCTGTTGAGGCTCTGTATCCAGAAGTCCCTGTGGATGGGCCGGTGTTCATGCAGGGCAATCAGCAGCGGCAGCTGCTCCGGCGCCAGCGGCAAGCCGTTCGCGTCGGTCGGGATGAAGATCGTCCCCCATTCGTCGGCGGGCATCTCGCCGGTTTCTTCAAAGCGGCAGCCCAGGATCTCCTCAGCCGACTCATTATAGTAAATGAGGCTGCCCTGTGGGTCGACCACAAAGATCGGCATCGCCAGATAGCTGGCCAACTGCCGAGTCAGGATCACCTCGATCTCTTTCTGGACCTTCACTGTAGCCTCCACTTAGGGCCCCGTGCGCCCATCCAGGGCCTGCTTGCCCAGCAGGCCGAGCAGCACGTTGTACGGAGACGAGTTCTCCGGGTGGGCCTCGTAGCGCTCACGCTCAAAGTACTGCACCTGGTAGGTCTGACCGTCGGTGGCGCTGACTTCCGAGTACTCCTCGCTGATCGGGAAGCCGTTGACGAACAGGCCGCCGTGCTGCTGCCAGTAGGCGTAGAAGAGCGCACTTACATTATGCCCTGTCTCGCGGAAGAAGTGGTGCTGGCCGTCGTTCAGGGCCGCGACCGCCGGATCGGGCGGATGGAACTCCACGCCGAGCCGGCCCAGCAGCACGGCGTAGGGGGTGCCGGCGTTTTCGGGGTGCAACTCGAAGCGCGCCCGCTGGAAATACTGCACGGTGTACGACTTGCCGGTGGCCAAGTCGGTCTCGACCCCCGCGTCGTTGATCGGGTAGCCGAACTGGGCCAGCCCGCCATATTGCCGCCAGTAGCTCTCCATCTGCTTGCAGATACTGTGCCCGGTTTGGGGGAAGGCGGTGCCCCCTATGCAGGGGTCCCCCCCGCCTGGGGTAGGCGGGAGCGTGGGCGTCGCGGTCACGGGCAGTGGCGTCGCGGGCACGGCCGTCGGGGGGCCGCCTTTCCAGCTAGTGACGAGCTGGCGTGTCAGATCCAGGTAGCGCGAGCCGTAGGTTGCGCTCGGCTCGATCTGGGTGCCCTCGAACCACTCGTTGTAGCTGGTGATCGTGATCCACTCCGGGTTGCTGGCCATGGCGCCCTGCCAGCTCTCGGTATAGAGCGCCCCGTCGCGCCGGGGGAAGACCTTCGCGTTGGGGCGCGCCGGCAATATATGACTCTCATCCCAGCCGGGGATGACGCCCGCCGCCCAGACGCGGGCCGTCCCATGCGCGGTGTTATAGTCGGTGATCGTCTTGCGCCAGGAGGCGTCCACCGGCCCGACGTCGGTCGTGCCCGTCCATTTGCCGGCGCTGAAGAGGTGGATGCCGTCGAAGACGTCCAGGTAGGACGCGTCGACCGTATCGACTGACCAGATCTGGGTATGCTGCGGATCGATCTGCTGGCGCAACTGGCTCCAGGCGGCCGCATTGCCGAAGGCACCCGGCTGCCAGAAGAAGATCACCGGCTTGCCGCGCCAGCGCAAGTAGGCCGCGTGACTCAGGTAGTGGTCGAGGGCGGAGCGCAGCTCGGCAGCCACGCCGCGCCGCGCGGCGAAATTCGTCTCAAAGTAGAGGGCGACCTGGAAGTTGTGGGCGGCGGCGGTGTCGAGAACTTGCGGGAAGTGCTGATCGCTCGTGCTGCCGGTGCCCTGCCAGGAACCGACGAAGGCGTCGATCCCGGCCGCCTGTGCTTCGCCGATCTGGCGCTCGATGGTGGCGGGGTCGCCGGAGTCGTAGGGCACCAGCGGCTGGTCGGACATCTGCCCCGAACTAAATGAGCTGCGGTCCAGCCAGGGAAAATAAAATGCCAGGACGAGTTTATCGGCGGCCTGGGGCGCGGGGGCGGCCGCTCCATAGCCGCCGGGCCACCCTAAGAGGGCACTGCCGAGTAGCAGGCATAGCGCAGTCCGGGTCAGCTTGTGGTGCCACCACAGAGAAGTCCAATGAGTCATCGATCTATCACCGCGGCGGATACCCCTGGCTTCCGCTATGGGGAGGAGCCGCGCCTCCTTTCAGATATACTGAATCGGCGTAGCCATCGGCTCGCCATAAGGGTTGGAGATACCGCATCGGGGGCGGAGATCGTCCTGATTATAACACAAACCGGCCCCGACAGCGCCAAGCGAGATCGCCCGGCAGCATGAGCTGCCAGGCGATCTTGTTGATGTGGATAGGGATAGGATACGGTCAGCTATGTGCGGCCCAGACTTTTCTGGGCGCGGGCCGGGACCGCATAGCGCGGAAAGGTAACGTGGTACAATAGCGCAGCGGGACAAGGAGAGGGATAAGAACCGGCACAAAAGCCGGTACAAGGCTACTTACCCGCAGGAGACCGGCATGAGTATGAGTACCCGCTGGAGGACCGGTTAATGTCGTTTCAGGTACGCCCACTTCCGGAGGATGTGCAGCAACTCCTGCACACCTTACAGGCGCCACCCCGGTTAGTCGCGCATTTGACCCTGGTGCATGATGTGGCCGGCCAGTTATGCACGGCCTGGCCACGCTACTGGCCGCAGGTAGCGGTGGATCAAGAGGCGGTTCTACTGGGGGCAGCGACCCATGATGCCGGCAAAGTCCGCTATCCCGAGGAACTGAATGGCCCTGGGACACAACATGAAACCATCGGACCATCCTTACTCATCGCCCATGGTATTCCCGCCCAATATGCCCGCTTTGCGCAGACACATGGCACGTGGCAGCAGACCACAATGGTCAACATCGAAGATTTGTTAGTCGCGTTAGCGGACACCATCTGGAAGGGTAAGCGTAACGAGGACTTAGAGTTGCGCCTAGCCGGGCTCATCGCCGACGTATGCAGCGCAGAAACCTGGCAGGTCTATATGCAACTGGATGAACTGATCACGCGAATTACGGAGGATGCGGATAAGCGTCTAGCTTGGCAAGAACGCAGCTCAAAAAACGGAGGCCGGCCATGACCAAACCTATGTTAGTGCTCCTGCACGGCGCCCTCGGCGCTGCCGACCAGTTTACGGCGCTGGTGCCCCTGCTGGAGGGCCAATTGGACGTGCATTGCCTCGACTTCGCGGGGCACGGCGCGACGCCGTTGCGCGTGCCGGCCTTCAGTATGGAACACTTCGCGGAGAATGTGCGCGACTATCTACGGCAACATGGGATTGCGCGGGCGCATCTCTTCGGTTATAGCATGGGGGGATATGTGGCCTGTGTGTTGGCACGCACCGACCCCGCTCTCGTCACCAGCCTCGCCACGCTGGGCACGAAATTCTACTGGGACCCGGCCGGGGCGGCGCGCGAAATCGCCCGCCTCGACCCGCAGAAGATCGCGGCCAAGGTGCCGCACTTTGCGCACGCTCTCGCCGCCCGGCACAGCGCCGCCGGCTGGGAGGCGGTCCTGGGCCACACGGCCGATCTCCTGCACGCGCTGGGGCAAAGTGGCGGCTTGCGCCCCGCCGATGTCGCGGGCCTCGAAACGCGGGTGCGGATCTGCCTCGGAGATCGCGATACGACGACCACCCTGGCCGAAAGCCAGGCGATCTACCAGGCCCTGCCGCACGGCGAGCTCGAAGTCTTGCCCGCCACGCCCCATGAGCTGGAGCGGGTGGCGCTCGCGCGGTTGGCCTATAGCCTGATCGAGTTCTTCACCGCGCCATCAGGCTAGGGCCGACCGCACCTCAACCCTCAGCCCTATCGTGTGTGAGTGCGGCTAAAAACGCGGGGGGCTGATCCGCGTGTTCCGCTAACCCGGGGAACCCTCCCCAGCGCATATTAATCCGTAGGTATTCCACAAAGTCGATCGCGGTAAAACCCGCGTCAGGCCAGTCGCGCAAAAGCACTCGCCCCTGGGCATCCTGCTGATACCATGGCCCGAGGCCAAACACCAACCCATCGATAGCGGTGTTCGGCACCTCGAGGCAGTAGGGACCGCCTCCACTACAGCCCGCCTTAAACACGAAGTCCGGGGCCAGGGAGACAAAGCGCCCGGGCAGATCCAGTGGCTCGTCAGGCTTCACCCCGTACTCATAGGAGGCCCGCAATTCCTCCAGTGAGTCGATCACCAAGGCATCGGAGTAAAACTCCTTGCGGCCCCACCGCCACATGGGCTCCTGGAAGTCGGGTGTCTCCAGCTGCACGATGACCTCGGGGTCATTCCAATCCGGTTGATCGAGATCTGCATCCATACTGAATTGCGGATGACTCCCGGTGAAGTCGACGGCCCCCACGCGTTGGTAATAGACATGGAGAGCTAACGGGAGGACCCCTATTTCCGCTTCCACCCGTTGCAATTGGTAACGCTCCAAATACCCCATAGCCCTCCTCAGCACAACTCAAAACTCAAAACTCAAAACTCAAAACTCGTCCCTCCGTCACACCCACTGCTGCCCGACGATCGCCTCGACCAGCAGCAGAATCCCCAGGCCCATGACGATGATCGCGCTGGCCACGGGGAGCAGCCGCACCCAGCCGGGGTTGCCGCCGTCGCCGCCGGGCATCAGCCGCTCCAGCAGCCCTCGCGCCTTAACCATCAACACGCCGATCAGGATCAGCACGGCGGCCAGCCCCAGGCTGAACGAGCTGACCAGGAGCAGGCCTAACCCGATCTGGCCGATCGGCACCGTCAGGATCAAGATCGCCAGGGCGTCCGGACAGGGCACCAGGCCGCCCGACACCCCCAGGGCGACCAGATCGCGCCAGGTCCGCATTGCGGATTTTGGATTTTGGATTTTGGATTTTGGATTGGGGACGGGGTCGGCGGCGTCGGGCAGGTGGGGGTGATCATGGGCATGGGGATGGGGATGGGGATGGGGATGGGCATGATCATGGGCATGGCTCAGGGGCTCGCCGCGGCGCAGGGCGCGGACACGGCTGGCCAGAAGGTAGAGACCCAGGCCCACGATGAGCAGGCCGGAGCCAAGCTCCAGGGCGGGCTGGAGCCAGCGGGGCAAGATAAAATTGCTGATCACCAGCAAGACGACCCCCAGCGCGACCACACTCAGGGTGTGGGTCAGCGTCACGATCCAGCCCAGCGCCACGGCGTCGCGCACCCGGCCGCGGGAGCCGACCAGGTAGGCGGCGACGACCGCCTTGCCGTGGCCCGGCGTGAGGGCATGCACCCCCCCCAAGCCGACGGCCAGCAGGAAGAGGAAGGCCCCATAGAGCATGTTGCCATGGGGGTCCCGCAAGAACGTGTCCAGCTGCTGCAGGAAAAGGCCCCCGGGGGAGTCCTGGGGCGCCCCGGGCGCGGCGCTCCCCGGCGTGGGCGCCGGCCCGGGCAAGCGAGTCGTCGGATCTTGCTCGAAGACGGCCTCAAACATCGCCGGGTTGGCCGGCTGGGTCAGGTCGTGGGACAGGGTCACCGCCCCCGGGTCGTCTTCAAAGCTGCCGTAATATTCGTCGTAGCTCACGTAATTGGAGCCGTCGGCCAGGATGAAATGGTGGTCGATCGGCGGACCTTGCGGTGGGTCGGCCGGCAGCGTATAGGTGAGCAGCATCGTCACGGTCACCGGCTGGCCCATGCTCACCACGAGATTCCGCTCGTCGATCGGCGAGGCGCCCACCACGCCGACGGGCAGGGGTTGGCCGTCGATGGTGAAGTGCATCTGGGCGAGGTAGCGATCCAGCCAGGCCTGATGCTCCTGCGGCGACACCACCCCGTCGCCGTCGGTATCGATCTGGTGGTAGACCTGAGGCACCAGCTGGGCCGAGACCGACAGCCGCAAGAAGACCCGCGCGTTAGTGCCGCCGATCCGCACCAGGTACTCATGGATCACCGAGGGGGCGGGGTGGGCCAGGGCGGGGGCGGCCCGCGGCGGGAGCACGGGCCCGCCGTCACCCGAACGCGGGGCCGAAGTACTCAGGAAACCAAAGCCCAGGATGGCGATAGCTAAGGCGGCGAGCCAGACCCTCACGCCAATTCCGGCTCCAGCACGCCATAATTGCCGTCCTGCCGGCGATAGAGCACGCCCATATGCTTGGTATCGGCGTCGAAGAAGACGAAGAAGCTGTGCCCCAGAAGCTCCATCTGCTCGACGGCATCCTCTTTTTGCATGGGCTGCACGGTAAAGCGCTTGGTGCGGACGACGGGCCGCGGCGGCGGCGCCGCTTCGTCGGTCTCTTCCTCGACGGCGACGGGGGCCATCGCCTCCCCCAGAGAGGGTTGGCCTTTTCGTTTGCGTTCGTAGCGGCCCTTATAGCGGGCGATCCGGCGCTCGACCTTGTCCAAGGCGGCGTCCAGGGCGGTCTGCATTTCCGCGTCATGCTCTTCGGCACGCAGCAGGGTACCATTGGCGCGGATGGTCAGCTGCACAATCTGCTTGTCCTCGCCGCGGTGCGTATGCTCCGTGCTGATAATGACCTCGGCGTCGCTAAGATGGTCGAGAAAGCGTGGCAGGCGGGCGACTTTCTTGCGGACGAGTTCTTCTTCACTAGAGGTCAGCTTGCGGTTCTTGGTTTTCAAGGAGATCTGCATCGCTTCTGCTCCTTTGGGCGGCCCGGCCCGGCGGCCGCGGCCCGCGGCTAGACCAGCAGATCCGGCCAGGGGCGCCGGATCTACGCTTCATTATAGCACATGTTACAACCCGGGTGACATCCCGCCCACCAAAAAGCACCCCGGGGGGGTGCTAGGGGGCGGAGGCGCGGGTGCCCGTGGAGGGATTCGAACCCCCGACGCCCGCCTTAGGACGGCGGCGCTCTATCCCCTGAGCTACACGGGCCAAGTCTCTCCTATTATACCGGATCAGGAGCCCGCGTCACAAGCGGCCCGCTACGGGGCCGGCTGCTGGACGATCACGGTCGATCGGCTGATATAGAGCGGGATCGGGATATCCCGCACCCCGACCTGGTAGTAACCGATCGAGCTGGCGAGCTCGGTGCCGTGCAAATTGATGAAAGGGCCCCGGGGGCGGACGGTACTATCCCGGTACTCCAGGATCGTGCCGCGATTGGCCCAGCCGGCAATCGGCGCATACGGGCTCCGAGCGGTCCGGATCGGCACGCCGTCTTCGACGACCACCACGCTGCGGCCCGTGGGCGAGGCGGCGGCGATCGCTTCCGCCTGCGCCTGCGTCGCATCGGCCACGCTGCCATGCGCGAGGAAGTCGAGGATGCCTCGGGCGAGGCCGGCGGCGACGCGCCCCGTCTGGGCAAAGAGGACCGCCCGATCCGTCGGACTCGTCATATACCCGGTTTCGATAATCGCAGCGGGAGTCCAGTCGCTGATGCGGCTCTCGTCCCCCAGCCAGGTGTTGATGGCATAATAGCCCCGCATATTGCGCGTGACCGCGGGGTCATGGGCCAGGCCGGTCACGTCGCCGTAGGCGCGATCCAGCAGCTCGACCAGCGTTTGATCGCGAAAGGCCACGCCGGAGCGCCAGGGGGGCGCGATCTTATAGCCATGGGCCGCCGAGCTGCTGTTGCCGTCCGCGTGGATGGCGACAAAGGCGTCGGCCCGGTAGCCGGTCGGCACGGTGGCCGGCAGCAGATCCACAGTCACGCCCGCGCCCCGCAGCAACGTAGCGGTGCGTTGGGCGATCTCCATATTCAGGTCGACTTCGCGGCGGCCGCCGCCGGCCGTGCCGGTGTCGCCCCGCAGCCGGGCCAGGGACTCCGGAAGCTGGGCGATCTGCCAGTGCCCCACCTGGAGCCCCACCCGTGGGCCGGCGCCCGAATCGGCCGGCGCCATGGCGGCCGCCCGCGCCGGGGTGGGCGCCGGCCCCCATGCGAACAGGCCGACCAGCGCCAGCCACAGGCAGAAACCCGCGCCGATCCGGCGATGCACTGAGAGCAGATACATGGCGTGCGTGATTCCTTTCGCAAGGGGCGAAGGGGCCAGCATGTCGCTTGTGGGTTAATTATAGACCAATTACCGGGGGCCTGTCCAGATCAGGCCGGGTCTTCGGCCGCAACCTGGATGGCTTGCACCGCCGGCAGCCCGAGGAAGGCCGCCCGCACATCGGCGGCGCCGGCGTGGTCGGCGATGTAGGCGACGAGGGGCCGGGCGGCCTGGTGCAGCTGGTGGGCGGCGGCCGCTCGGCCCTGGGCGGCGGCGAGGCGGGCCCGCGCGGCGAGGATCGGCCATAAGGCCCGCCGCCCGCCCATCGCGGTGGCCTCCTGTTGCGCCTGGGCCCACAGAGCATCCGCGGCTGCGGCATGACCCTGGGCCAGCAGGGCCCGGCCCTGGTAATAGAGCGCCTGAGGCCGCAGGTGCTGGACGTGTAGATCGCAGAAGGCATCCATCCGCTGAATCACCCCCACATAATCCTCGCCCTCCAGCCCCACCTCGCCTTCCGCGGGCAGCAGCAGCAATTGCGAGAGGATATCGGCCGTGACATCAGTCTGGCGGCACTCCTGGAGCGTCCGGGTGGCCGCCGGCGGGTCGCCCCCCAGGACCAGCACGAGCGCCAGGCCGGCTAAAGCGAGTGGCCGCCAGCGCGGAATCCGCGCCTCGGCGGTCGCCAGGGCGTGCTCAGCCAGGTCCCGGGCACGCGCGATCGCCCCGACCTGGGCATAGGCGACCGCCTGGCACGCTGGGGCGAAGACCAGCGCGGTCAGAAAGCCGGCCGTCTCCCCGAGCCGGACCGCCTGATCATTTGCCGCGCGCGCGCGATCCAGGTCCCCAATCTCCAGGCAAATGGTGGCGCTGGTCAAGCTGCTGAAAGCCTGGCCCCAGTTGTTGCCGATCCTGCGGCTCAGTTCGTAGCCTTCAGCGGCCAGCGTATCGGCCGCGGCATACGCGCCGGCCAGGTAGCTGCTCAGGGCGCAGTTGATCCGGTTATCCGCTAACATCGGCAGGTTGCCCAGCCCGCGCCAGAGATCGCCCGCTTCGTCCAGGCAGGCCCGGGCCCGGTCGGGCTGGCCCGCCCCGCTATACACATACGCGAGGTCGTTCAGGGTTTGGGCCACCTGTTCCGTCAGCGCGAGCTCCCGCGCCAGGGCCAGCGATTGTTCGCCATAGGTCAGGGCGGCGCCGGGATCGCCGATCCCGCCCATGCCATGGATCAGCATCAGGTTCCAGAAGATCCGCGCTTCTCCCGCCCGGTCGCCCAACTGCCGGGCGAGCGTGAGCGCCTGGGCCGCCAACACCTGACCTTGCGCAGGGTCGGTTTGCGAGGTGGCCGTTGCGTAAATCGTGGTGCGGGCGATCAGGGCGGCCAGTTCCAGCGCGCCGTCGCCGTGCGCCTGGCCGTGGCCCGCCATGGACTCGTAATTGGCCAGGGCCTCCGCATAGCGGCCGGCCAGCTCCAGGGCGCGGCCACGCCGGCTGTAGAGGTGAATCAACGCGGCACCGCTGGCCGCGCCGGCGCGGGCCAACGCGGCGGTGTAATGGGCGACGGCCTCGGCATTCGCATACTTGTCCGCCGCCTGGTCGCCGGCCAGGGTTAGGTAGTGTAGAGCGCGTCCATCCTCCCCGGCCTGGGCGAAATGCTGGCCGAGCAGCGCGGCGATCTCCTCCTGGCGGCCCTGATAGATCTGCTCCAGCACTTCCCCAGCCGCCCGGTGCAGCCGCTTGCGGTCGCTGCGCAACAGCGAGGCATAGGCGGCATCCTGGACCAGCGCGTGCCGGAACAGGTATTCGCGCTCGGGCGCGACCGACGCCAGCCGGATCAATCCGGCGGACTCGAGTTGGCTTAATGGTGGGGCGGGGTCGCGCATCGGCTCTCTCCGCCCCTATTGTACCCGATATCCCGACGGTTTTTCACCGAGCCCATGCGCCCCACCGGGCGGCAAGGCTCTAGAACGTGCGGTGGGGCTCGCTCGTGCTGACGACGACGGTGGCCCGGCTGGGCTCGCGCAGCCCGGTATATTTGACCGCGGTGCCCAGCGCCGTCACCTCCATCCACTGGCCGCCGTGCAGGTACTCGATCTTGATCTCCACCCCAATCACCCCATCGGCGCCCAATTGGTCGGCCTCGGCGCGCATCCGTTGCAGCGCCATTTCTCGGGCGTCGTACATGAGCCGGGTGACCTCGACCACTTCGCCCCGGAACTGCCCCTTAAAGCCGGAGAGCCAGCCACCCAGCGCCCCCATCGAATAGACCGAATTGCCCAGCACCAACCCCAGCGGGGTGTAGCCCTTGTCAACGACCAGCCAGAATTCTTGCCCCGTGAGGTCCGATGTGAATGCCATAGTCCCTTCCTCCTGATTAGCGTCTTGTCCAGATTGCGGGCCTGTTTTATCTACGCGCGGCGGCTCCCGAGGTTTCGGCCAGCCAGAGAGATCGGCTATAATCGGGGCGAGAGGGGGATTTGCGTATGGCCGCCAGCGTGCCCGCCGAGAGCCCGGCGCGCCCAGCAAAAGACTACCTGGGCACCTATACTATCCTCACGCCGATCCTGCTGAATATCGGCGGGCTGATCATCTACAGCGGCTACTACGCCTTGCGCTATGCTGCCCCCGGCACCGTGGCCGGAATCCCGGTGGGCTATGTCTGGCTCGCCACCGAGGCGCTGATCCTGCTCCTCGAATGGGTACTGGCGCTTTCGATCATCGTCCGCTGGCGCCGGAGCGGAGTTTCCCTCCGCGAGCGGATCGCGCCGCCGGGGCGCATCCACTGGGGGCCCGCGCTGGCCCTCTTCCTCTCCTGGAACGGGATTTTTGCGGTCTACCTGGGGCTAGCCACGCGCCTGTATGGCGATCTCACACAGTCTTATGCCGGCTTGCCAGGGGGGGTGCGCCTCGTGCTGATCGTGGTGCTGCCCCTCAGCGCCGCCTTTACCGAAGAGTTGATCTGGCGGGGCTACATCATCACCCGGCTGGCCGCCCGGGGCTATGGCGCCCGGGCGGTGGTCGGGCTGTCGGCCCTCTCCTTCGCGGCGATCCACGGCATCTACTTACCGGACAAGCTGATCGTGACCTTCCTGATCGGGGTGATCGCCGCCTGGTATTTCCGCCGTGAGCAGCACCTGGGCGTGCTGATGGTCACCCACTGGTTCCTGGATCTGTGGAGCTTTGGCCTGCTTTTGTGGGCGCTCTCCTAAACGGCCACGCACCGGCGGCCCGCGCACTATAGCCCCCCCCTGTTACACGGATATTACCAACCCCCGGAGAGAATTTAACGGGTCGCTCATCCCCGCCGGCGGTGTCTCCGGCGCGCGAGGATGTTAACCTTTGCGATCCAGTTCTTAAAACTCTCTTAACCTGAGCGGGCTAAAATAATCCGTAAATGGGCTGGATGGGGCGGCGCAGCGATCGGTGCGCGGCCGCCGCCGCCGCATAGCCGCCGAATCGCCACGGGCTAGAGGAGGACCAGGCATGCGCTTATGCGTGTTGCTGATCGAACACGACGCCTCGCTGGGGGAGCGGATCGGGCACGCGCTGCGCAGCGCCGGCTTCGTCGTGATGACCCTGACGGACGCGGACGAAGCTATCGACCTGCTCTGCCTGGTCGCGTTTGACCTGGTGCTGGCCGATGTCGGGACCTTGCGCTACGCGACGGGACGGCACAACGCGCTGACCGCCTTGCTGCAGGTCCTACGCAGCGCCCCTCTGCTGCGCTTCACGACGCCGGCGACCATGGGCCCGGCCAGCGACGGGGCCCTGGTGCTGGATCAGCTCAGCCGCGACCTGCCCCACTTGCTGGATGAGCTGCACGCGCTGTGCGGGAGCGCGGCGACCCGCGCCCTCGTGGTCTAAGAATCGGGGGGCCCACGCCCTACCCGCCCGCCCGGCGCGCATAACGACAAGGAGGTCGTGTGCAGGAACCAAACTTCGGGGTCGTCGATCTCGGCAGCAATACAATCCATCTCCTGATCGCCCGCTCCGACGGCCAGACCGTTATCCCACTCGTCGATACCAGCGTGGGCCTGCGGCTGGGCCAACATGTCGATCGCCACGGACGGATCGGGGCGGCCAAGCGGCGCGAGTTGCTTCGCCGGCTCCTGGAGTTCCAGGCAACAGCCCGGCGGGCCGGCGTGGAGCACCTGCATTTTTTCGCCACCCATGCGATCCGCGTGGCGGCGAACCGCGAGGCCCTGGGGGCCGCCATTACCGCGGCGACCGGCCGGCCGCTGACGCTGCTGACCCCCGAACAAGAAGCGATGTTGGCTTTCCAGGGGGTCGCGTCCGTCCACCACCCCGTGGGGCGACAAGCCGTCGTCGATATCGGCGGCGGTAGTATGCAAATTGCGGTCGGGGCCGCGGATCAGGTGGAGGCCAGCTGTTCACTGCCCCTCGGGGCCGCCACCGTCGCCCACCGCTTCCTGACCAGCGATCCGCCCACCCCTGGCGAAGTTTATGGCCTGCAGGCGTACCTGAGCCAGGTCATCCCCCCGGCGTTGCCCACGCTGGGGGGCCCCATTACCGGCCTGGTGGGCACGGGCGGGACGCTACGCCGGGTGCTGCGCCTGCTGGGCTGTGACGCTGGCACGCCGCTCCCGGTGGCAGGCCTGACCCAGGTGGCCGCCATGCTGCAGGGCAAGCCGGCGTCGGCCATCGCCGCCCAGTACCACCTGAAAGCCGGGCGCGCCCGGTTGCTGCTGCCGGCCGTGGTCTTACTCCAGGAAGTGCTACGCTGCTATGGCACGCCGCCCCTGGCCATTGTGCAGGCGGGGCTACGCGAAGGCGCCATCCTGCACCTGGCCCGCCGCTCAAGGGGCAGTGTCCAGCGGGTCGCGCAACCAATAGGCGGGGACCGCGCCTTTGCCCTTCACCTCGACCAGTCCCCGGGGCTCGAAGCGGTAGCGATCGCACAGGCGCTCATAGGTGGGCGCGGTGACCTGGATATTGCCCGCCACCCCATGTGACTCCATGCGGCTGGCGCTGTTGACCGTGTCGCCCCAGAGATCATAGCTGAATTTGCGGCTGCCGATCACGCCCGCCACTACCGGCCCGGTCGCGATGCCGATCCGCAGGCGCATCGGCGAGCCATCGGGCGCGGGGTGGCGGGCCATGACGGCCTGGAGGGCGAGGGCAAAATCGGCCACCGCCGCCGGGTGGTCCGGCCGGGGGGTGGTCAGCCCGCCGACCACCATGTAGGCATCCCCGATGGTCTTGATCTTCTCCAGCCCATGCTGTTCGGTGAGCCCGTCAAACGCCGAGAAGACCGTATTCAGCCAGACGACGAGGGCTTCCGGAGTCAACTGCCCGGCGAGCCGGGTGAAATCGACGATATCCGCGAACAGGACTGTCACGTCGGCGAAGCTCTCGGCGGTCGCCCGCGGCTCATGTTTTAACCGCACGGCGATCCGGTCCGGCAAGATATTACGTAAGAGTTGGTCGGCCCGGTCCCGCTCGTCCCCCAGCTCACGCAATACGCGCTGGAGTTCGGCGGCCATAGCGTTGAAGGTGCGCCCCAGCCGGCCGATCTCGCCCAGCCGGGCCACCCGCGCGCGCCGGGACAGGTCGCCGGCGCGGATAGCGGCCGCCGCCCGGGCCAATTCCGTGACCGGGCGGGTGACCGTGGCGGCGAAATGCAGGGCGCCGGCCAGGACGAGCAGCAGGGTCAGCCCCAGCAAGCTGAGGCTGGCCTGCAGGCCGGTCTGCACCAACTGGTCCGCGCTGTCCGTCGGGGTCAGGATGGCAAACCCGCCGCGCGCCCCCGCCAGATCGAGCGGCCCATAGGTCGCGGCATACGTCCGGCCCCCGATCGAAAACAGGGTAGTGCCGGTCTGACCCGCCGCCGCCCCGTCCAGGGTCTGGCGCATGGCCGGCAGCCACGGGGAACCCGTAGGGCTGCGCGGGAAGCTGCTGTAGAGCTGACCCGCCAGGGAGAGCACCACCGGCCCGTTCATCGCTTGTTGCAGCCGGGCCAGGTAGGCGTTGTCCACTACGCGGCCCACGACGGTGGTACCGAGCAGGCGGCCTCCGCGCAGAATCGGAGCGGTGCCCACCAGGAGCACGCCGGACTGCTGCGGGAGCAGGTAGAGAGTCGACGGCCGCTCCGCCGCCCCCGGGGGGGCTGGCGGGCCGGCGTCTAACGCCGGATCGGTGGCCAGCGAGAGCAGGATGTGGCCCGCGGGCGTGTAGATCTGCACGAGGTCGAATCCGTAGCGGTCGAGATTGAACCGGTAGTAAAGGTCGTCGACCGACTGCTGCAGGGTGACCAGATCAGGGGGCGTCGCGGCCAGGGGGGAGCTCCCGGCGCGGGCCAGGTAGCGGGCTCCTTCCTGCACGGCCGTGGCCTCGTCGGCCAGCAGCGTCCGCAGGCGGCTGGGCCGATCGCGCAACGTCTGATCCAGGATGCCGAGCCGCGTCGCGCTGGTCGTCGTGAGGAACAGCCAGGCATCGGCCCCCAGCGCCAGCACAATCAGGCCGGCCAGGGGAATCAATAACTGGAGCCAGAGGGGCAAGCTCCCGACGTGCCGGAGGCGCCGATAGTGCGTCATGGGACGGCGGGCGCTACGTGTCCAAGATCCAAACTGCATGAAGCCAGTCTACCCGGCCGCGCTTATCCCAATGTTAAGGATCTGTTAAATCTTTTGGTAGTGGGTCACTCGTCGCGACTATTCCGTAGCCAGTATTCAGGGAGAATCACCCGGGCCGGGAGCACTGCTCCCGGCCCGGGCCGTCAGACCACGCCGCGATGAGCGGCGCGCTCTTACGGGGTGGCCGTGGGGGTCACGCCGCAGGTCGCGCTGCCGGTGACCGACAGGTAGACGATCTTGGCGATCTGGCCACGAGTGGCCTGGTTGTATTGGCGGAAGTAGGGGCGATTCTGGCTGTCGCACGGCTCGCCCGGCCCGCCGCAGTTGTAGCCCGAGATGATCCCGTGGCAGTACGCGGTCTCCACGAACTCATAGAACGCCGTGCCGGACAGGACGTCCTCGAAGCTGCCGGCCGGCGGATTGACCAGCGCCCAGCCGGCCGCCACCACGTCGATCTTGGAGAGTTGGCCGCGCGTGACGTTGGTGTAGGGCCGGAAGTACGGGCGATTCTGGCTATCGCAGGGCTCGCCCGGCCCGCCGCAGTTGTAGCCCGAGACGATGGCGTCGGCCGCCGCCGTTTCGATCACGGCGAAGAAGGGATTGGCCGGCGGCACGTCGGTGAAGGTGAAGTTGCCGGCGGGCGGCGTCGTGATCGGCTTGTTGAAGCCCAGCACGACGATCTTGACCATCTGGGAGCGCGTCGTATTGTTATAGGGGCGGAAGCTGTACGTCCCGTCGCCGTTGCTGTAGCCGCTGATCACGCCATGGCAGGCCAGGTAAAGCACCGGCGTGTAGAAGTAGTCGGTGACATGCACATCGGTGAAGCTGAGCGTGCAGGGCGTCGCGCTCGGGCCGACCGTATTGGTCGGGCGCGCTGTCGCCGTGCTGGTCGCGGCCACCGTGCTGGTGGCGGCCACCGTGCTCGTCGGCGCTACCGTGACCGTGCGCGTGGCCGTCGCCGTCGCCGGCGGCGCGGTCGGGGTGGCGGTGTTGCAGGCTACCGACGCGCTGTAGATCTGCATGTCGGCGGCTGCCGTCGTCGGCTCATAGCCCCCCGCCAGCCAGACCCGCGTCCCGTCCGTCCCCGCCGGGAAGTTGCGCCGCGCCCCCGTGAACGGTAGCCC
>DATGEF010000616.1:0-11884 GCA_035310405.1 Chloroflexia bacterium
CTACCCCCGCCCTAAAGGGCGGGGCTGCCAGCTTGCACCAGCATCCCAAGTATACCACAAAGCCGGTCTTTGGGCGACCTTGTAGTAGGCCCCCGGCTTGGGCGATGGGCACCCACCGGCGATCGCATGTATAATGGTGGTAGAGCTTGCCTACCGCTGCCGGGCATCCAAACCCAACCACAAAGGAGTGCGCCAACTATGACCACCGCCGCACCGGCCCTGCCCCACTGGGACCTGACCACGGTCTATCCCAGCCTCGACTCGCCCGAGTTTGCCGCGGCCTTCCAGGCCCTGCGCACCGCGATCGCCGACCTGGGCACCCTCTTCGACGCCGAGGGCATCGGCCACCGCGCCCCCGCCCCGCTGGCGGCAGATACGGGGGCCCGGTTTGAGGCGGTGCTCACGCGCTACGACGCCGTGCTGACGGCCACGCATACGCTGGCCGCCTATACCCAGGGGTTTCTGGCCACCGATTCGCGGGATACGCGGGCGCAAGCGACCTTTAGCGAGCTCCAGCAGCAATACGTCACCCTGGAGCAGCTCGCGACCCGCTTCACGGCCTGGATCGGCAGCCTCGATATCGACGCCTTAATCGGGCGATCGGCGAACGCTCGCGAGCACGCCTATATCCTCCAGGTCGCCCACATCCAGGCCACCCACCTGATGGCGCCGGCCGAAGAAGCCCTGGCGGCCGAGCTCGCCCCCACCGGGGGCGATGCCTGGCAGAAACTGTACCGCAATCTCACATCCCAGCTCCTGGTGGCCATCGAGCTGGACGGCGCCGTCCAGCAGATCCCGATGCCGGCGGTGCGCAATCTGGCCTACGACGCCGATCGGGAAAAGCGCCGCCGGGCGTATGCGGCCGAGCTCCAGAGCTGGGAGCGCGCCGCCGTCCCGATCGCCGCCGCCTTGAACAGTGTGCAGGGCGAGGTCCTGACCCTCAGCGGCCGGCGCCGCTGGGAGTCCCCCCTGGCCGCCAGCATCTTCGACAATCATATCGACCAGGCGACGCTGGACGCGATGCTCACGGCCGCCCGCGAGTCGTTCCCGGATTTCCGGCGCTACTTGCAGGCCAAAGCCCGGGCGCTCGGCATCCCGACCCTGGCCTGGTATGACCTGTTCGCCCCCCTCGGCCAGCAGGCGGGGACGTGGACCTTTGACCGGGCCCGGGACTTCATCCTGGAGCAGTTCGGGAGCTATTCGCCGAAGATGCAAGCCTATGCCCGGCGCGCCTTCGCCGAGCGCTGGATCGACGCGGAACCCCGGCCCGGCAAGCAAGGGGGCGCCTTCTGCATGTGGCTCCACGACGATCAGTCGCGCATCCTGACGAACTTCGAGCCGGCCTTCGACGGTATGAGCACGCTCGCCCATGAGCTGGGCCATGGCTACCACAATCTGAATCTGGTCGGGCGCACGATTCTGCAACGGAACATGCCTATGACCCTGGCCGAGACGGCCAGCATCTTCTGTGAGACCATCGTCCGGCAGGCCGGGCTGGCCCAGGCCCCCGCGGCCGACCAGATCGCCATCCTGGAGGCCTCGCTGGCCAACTACTGCCAGGTGGTCGTCGACATCACCAGCCGGTTCCTCTTTGAGCAGGCCGCGTTTGCCGCCCGCCGGCAGCGTGAGCTCGCGGTCGACGAGCTCGGCGCGTTGATGCTGGACGCGCAGCGGCAGACCTACGGCGACGGGCTCGACGGCAACCAGCTGCATCCCTATATGTGGGCCGCCAAGCCCCACTACTACAGCGCAGCGTCGTTCTACAATTATCCCTATATGTTCGGGCTGCTCTTCGGACTCGGGCTCTTCGCGCGTTACCAGCAGGACCCGGGCAGCTTCCGCACCAACTACGACGCGCTCCTGGCCGCGACCGGCATGGCCGATGCCGCCACCCTGGCCGCCCGTTTCGGCATCGACGTCCGTACCCCCGATTTCTGGCGCGCCAGCCTGGCCGTGATCCGGGCCGATATCGACCGCTTTGTGACCTTGATCGGGCCGCCCGCGTAGATCTTGACAGAGATAGCTTCAACATGGTATTCTATACATATTAGCACTCTCGTCTTGAGAGTGCTAATATCCGATCGTCGCGCGGGAGCACAATGCCGGCCCGCACCAGGGAACAGGCCAGGTAGTGTTATGGGGGACGAACTCAGCGAACGGCAGCGCGCGATTTTACGGCTGCTGATTGAGCAGTACGTGGCTACCGCGCGCCCGGTGGCCTCCGATGTGCTGGCCGCGAACCCGCACCTGACGGTCAGCCCGGCGACCATTCGCAACGCGATGGCCGATCTGGAGCGCGCCGGCTATATTCTCCAGCCCCATACCAGTGCCGGGCGCGTGCCGTCCGATAAAGGCTACCGCTATTTCGTGGAGCATTTGATGGGTACGGCGATCCTGCCGCAGTCCGAGCAGCGGACCATTGACCATCAGTTCCACCAGGTCGAGCTCGACGTCGAAGAATGGATGCACCTGGCCGCCTCGCTGCTCTCGCGGCTGGTCCATAACGCCGCCGTGGTCACGACGCCCCATTCGACCATCCCGCGGCTGAAACACTTTCAGCTGCTGGACCTGGCCGAGCGGCGGGCGATGCTCTTGCTGGTCGTCCAGGATGGCACGCTGACGCAACAGCTGTTGACGCTGGAGGAAGACTGGGACCAGGAGCACCTGAGTGCGCTGGCCACCGAAGCGAACAAGCATTTCCATCACCTGTCCGCGGGCGAGCTGGCCGAGGCGGTGCTGCCGCCCGACGCGCCGCCGCTGCTGAGCCGGGTGCGCGCCGTGCTGGCCGGCCTGCTGGCCCGCCTGGAAGAGCCCGCGGCTTCCCGGCTCCACCGGGAAGGGCTTTCCCAGCTGATCGATCAGCCGGAGTTCCGCGAGACGGACCGCCTGAAGCAAATGCTCGACCTGCTGGAGGGCGATAGCATCCTCCTGTCGATCGTGCCGGCCGTCCAGGCGCGGGAGGGCGTCCAGATTATTATCGGCGATGAGCACCGCAGCGATCAGATGCGCAATTGCAGCGTCGTCGTGGCCCGCTATGGCCTGCCCAACGACGTCAACGGCGTGATCGGCGTCATCGGGCCGACGCGGATGCCCTATGGGCGGGCCGTCTCCAGTGTCCGGTATCTGTCCGACCTGTTGACCGGGCTGCTGGATCAGATCTACGGAGCCAATTCGCGGGCGGACGCGTGAGTCCGCGCTGCTAGTTAACGCAACTAGGGGGCGCCAGCCTGTTTGTTCGCGGCGGGTGCCTGTTTTTGACGGGAGGTTGTAGATGACGGGTGAAGAGACCAAGAATAACACGAGCGAGGGCTATGCGCCGGGGGTCAACGGCGGCGCCGAAGATGTCACATCCGCCGGCAGCGAGGAGGACCAGGTCACGCGGGCGGAAGCCAAGGCCGCGGAGTATTTGGACCTCTTGCAGCGCGAGCGGGCCAGCTTTATCAACTTCCGCCGGCGCAGTGAGCAGGAGCGGGCCGAAACCCAGCAGTATGCCACCGCCCAGCTGTTGAAGAAGATCATTCCCGTGGTCGACGATCTGGATCGGGCGCTGCAGAATGCGCCCGCGGGGGATGCCTGGGCCGAGGGCGTGCGCATGATCGCCCGCAAGCTGCACGCGCTGCTCGAAGCCGAAGGCGTGACGCCGATCGAGTCGATCGGGCAGCGCTTTGACCCGGCCTTACATGAGGCCGTCGCTTATGAGGAAGGCGGCATGGGCGAGGATGTCGTGGCCGAAGAATTCGCCCGCGGCTACAAGCACAAAGACAAGGTGCTGCGCCATGCGGTCGTAAAGGTGGGTAAGGGCCAGCCGGCCGGCGCATAAGCGGGGAATCCCCAGGAAAGACGACCATGAGTGCAACCAGGCGCGACTATTACGAAGTGCTAGGCGTGGCCCGCGGCGTGAGCGAAGACGAGATCCGCAAGGCCTATCGCCGCTTGGCCCGGCAGTTTCACCCCGACCTCAACAAAGACGCGGACGCCGAAGCCCAGTTTAAAGAGATCAACGAGGCCTACGAGGTGCTGAGCGATAACAGTAAGCGCTCGGCCTATGATCGCTTCGGCCACGCGGCCGTCACGGGCGCCGGGGGCGGCGCGGGCTATAGCCCGTTTGGCTCCTCGCCGTTCGCCGACATCTTCGAGACTTTCGTCACCGGGGCCACGCGCCAGGCGCGGGCCGCGCCGAGCCGCGGCTCCCACCTGGCCTATCGCCTGACCCTGGAGTTCGAGGAGGCGATCTTCGGCGCCGATAAGGAGCTGGAGATCTCCCATCTCCAGGCCTGCGAGACTTGCGGCGGCACCGGCAGCGCCCCCGGCAGCCAGCCGATCACCTGCCTGGTCTGTAGCGGCAGCGGCGAGGTCCGCCGGGTCCAACAATCGATTTTCGGCCAGTTCGTCAGCCTCATGCCCTGCGAGCGCTGCGGCGGCGACGGCAAGATCATCAGCCAGCCCTGCGAGCGCTGCCGGGGCGACGGCCGCGTGCGCGCGACCAAGCACCTCGTGGTCCGCGTGCCGGCCGGGGTCGACGAGCATTCGCAGATCCGCCTGGCCGGCGAAGGCGATATCGGCCCGGGCGGGGCCCCGCCCGGCGACCTCTACATCGAGCTCGCGATCAAGCCGCACCTGTTTTTCCGCCGCCAGGGCAACGATCTCTGGATGGATCTGCCCATCAATGTCGCCCAGGCGGCCCTGGGCGCCGAGCTCCAGGTCCCCACGGTCGCGGGCACCTCGGCGCCGCTCAAGATTCCGCCGGGCACCCAACATGATAAGGTCTTTCGCCTGCGCGACCTGGGCGTGCCGCACCTGCGCAGCGCCGGCCGCGGCGACCAGATCGTCCGCGTGAAAGTCCATGTGCCCACCACCCTGACCGAGCAGCAACGCCAGCTGCTGGGCGAGCTGGCCCTGACTTTCGGCGAGGAGATCTCCCAAAACGGCGAGGACAAGGGCTTTTTCAGCCGCATCAAGGATAAGCTGACGAGCTAGCGGGCCGGAGCCCGGGGATCAATCGTGCGTTCCTGACCCCCGACCCCTGACCCCCGACCCCTCGCCACTGGACGGAGGATCGCTATGAATGGTATACTGGGGCGCTGGGCCGTCACGATCATCGCCGTGTTTGTGGCCGCCAAGCTGGTGCCGGGCATTCATTACGATAGCTGGCTGGGGCTGGCCTTATTTGCGGCCGTGCTGGGGCTGGCCAACGCCGTCGTCAGACCCATCGTGACCATCCTGGCGTTGCCCGTCGTGCTGCTGACGCTGGGGCTGGCACTGCTGGTGATCAACGCCCTGATGTTCTTGCTGGCCGCCGCGATCGTGCCCGATTTCCGCGTCGACGGCTTCCTGGCGGCGCTGGTCGGCTCGATCGTCGTCAGCGTGGTCGGCTGGCTGATCTCGATTTTCCTGCCCAATTAAGGCGCACCCCGGCGCAAAGGACCTGTCGCATGCTGCGTTCCTTCTTCCTCGGCGTGGCCGCTATCGCGGTCATCCTGCCGCCGGCCCTGGGCGCGCCCGCGGCGGCGGCCGCCCCGCCCGCCATCCCGGCGGCCGACCCGGCGTTCGATCGGGTCTGGGCGCGCACCGACCAACTGGTGAGTGCCCAGAACGTCACCCGCAGCTGGTTCTGGGGCGGATATCCCTTTGCCCGGCTGGATGAGCCCTTTGCGGGCACCGCCACGGGCACGCGGACGGTCGAATATTACGACAAGAGCCGCATGGAGATCAACGATCCGCAGGGCGACCGCAACAGCCCCTGGTTCGTCACCAACGGCCTGCTGGTCAAGGAGCTGATCTCGGGCGTGGTGGCCACTGGGCCAGAGCAAACCACGATCCAGGCGCCATCCACGCAGCCGGTGGTGGGGGATTGGACGCCGCAGAACCACGCGCCGAGCTATGCGGCCCTGGGCAATGTCGCCTCGCTGGCCGGGTCCGGCAACCGCGCCCCCAACCGCGTCGGCAGCCACGTTGCCGAGACCCTGGATGCCGCCGGGCAGGTGGGCACGTCTCCCCTCCTGGCCAGTGCGCCCGGAACCCGCCTGGGCACGTATGTGGCGGCCAGCGGGCACAACATCCCGGATATCTTCTGGAGCTACATGAATGCGCAGGGGCCGTACCTGGACGGGCGCGACCTGCGCACCGGCCCCCTCGTCAATTGGGTGTACACGATGGGCTATCCGATCACCGAGCCCTACTGGGTACGCGCGCGGGTCGGCACGAGCGACCGGGATGTGCTGATCCAGGCCTTTGAGCGGCGCATCCTCTCCTACACGCCGGCCAATGCACCGGCCTGGCAGGTGGAGATGGGCAACGCCGGCCGGCATTACTATGACTGGCGCTATGGCGCGACGCGGCCCGGGCAGCTCGCGCCCCCGGCCGTCGCGGTGCGCATCGTCGCCCCCACGGCCCACATCGACACACGGATCATCCCCACCTACATCGACCACGGCGCCTGGCAGGTGGCCGATTATGCCGCCGGGTGGCTCTATGGCACCCCGCAGCCGGGCCAGCCCGGCAACAGCGTCTTCGCCGGCCACAATAACTGGCATGGCGAAGTCTTCCGCTACCTGGAATTCATGCAGATCGGCGACGCGTTCACGATCTATACCAGCGACAATGTGGCGCACCACTACCAGGTCACCGAGATGTACAAAGTCCCGGAGCAGGGCGTCGACCGCGCCCAGCAGGTCGCCAATGCGCGTTATGTCAACAACACGCCCGACGAGCGCGTGACCCTGATCACCTGCTGGCCGTACACCACCTACACCCATCGCCTGATCGTGATCGGCCACCCCGTGCCCTGATGACGAACCGCATCCCGCCCCCGTCGGACTCCGATGCCCTGGCCCTGCGGCCGATCGACCGCATCCTGCTCGACATGGTCGCCCTCCAGGCCCAGCGCGCCCCACGCCGCCGCGCGCTCGTGCGTTACCAAGCGCTGCCGGAGGCGGTCCAACGGATGCTGAATGCGCTGGAGCCCGGCAGCTATGTGCGCCCGCATGCGCACCTCACCCCGCCGAAGGTCGAGGTTTTCCTGGCCCTCCGGGGCCGCGGCCTGGTCGTGCGCTTCGACCCCCGCGGCGCGATTCTGGAGACCGCGGTGCTGACGCCGGCCGGGCCGCAACACGGCGTGGAGATCCCGCCCGGCGCCTGGCACACGGCCCTGGCCCTGGAGCCCGGCACCGTCTTCTACGAGATCAAGGAGGGGCCTTACGATCCGGCCACCGATAAAACCTTGGCCCCCTGGGCGCCGGACGAGGCCGATGGCGCGGCCGGCCACACCTACCTGGCCGATCTGCGCCGCCGGCTACACTTGCCCCCCCTCGACCCGCCCGGGCCCGACCCGGCCACCCTGGACGAAGCCGACGACGATCTCCTCTGAGCCGGTGCTGCAGCACAAAGGAGCCGCCATATGCCGTATCCCGCCTATTTGCGCATTGACGAATACAGCCAGATCTGGCAAAATGGCTGCATCCCCCTGGCCTGGCTGGCGCTGTTACGCGACGCCGCGCCGATCGATGCCGCGGACGGCACGTTCTGGGGCTGGGAAACCACACCCTGGGAGGCCACGGACAGTCTCGATCGCACGATCAATGTCTTGCAAAAGAACCCCTATCTCTGGGATTACTTTAATATCCTCAGCCTGCTGCTGGACGAAGTGCAGCAAGTCCCGACCGAGGAGCGGATCACGGTCGACGTCTCCGCCTTCGCCGCCCTGAACGGCGAGCGGGCGCACGCCGCGCGCAACGCGAGCACCGATTTCCGCGCCCTGCTGCGCCTGGTCCAGCGCGGCGAGCAGACGGCGGCCTGGGCGGCCCTGCGGACGCTCTCCGCTGCCGTGAATCTCGATGCCGGCCTGCCGTTCACCGGCGATCGACCACGCGACATTGCCGCACTCGGCGGGCCCGGCAGCGCCCTGCAAGAGCTTACCTGGTCCATCATCGGCGAGGTATACGAAGGCCCTCCGGAGCGCGGCGCCTGGTATACCCCCGAGCACTATCAGATCAACTTCTGGCATTGGTTGGCGGAGAGGTAGACCCATGGTCACGAATCCCAAACAGCCCGGGCTTCCGCCCTTTGCGGAAGCCCCGCGCCCGCGCCCGGGGCCGGCCGCCCGGCGCAGCCACACCCGTCTGGCGGCCGCCCTGGCCTATAGCCTGCCCGCGGCGGCGCTGGCCGCGGCCGGCGCGGGGCTCTACCGGCGCCTGCACCGCTCGCTGCCGCCGCTGGACGGCACCTTCTTTTGCCCGGTCACGGCCCCGGTCCGGGTGGTCCGCGATGCCTGGGGCATCCCGCACATCCACGCGCAGAATGCCGCGGATCTGTTCACGGCCCAGGGCTATGCCCAGGCCCAGGACCGCCTATGGCAGATGGATCTACAGCGGCGGGTCGGGGCGGGCCGCCTCTCGGAGATCTTCGGCCCGATCACCCTGGCCAGCGACATCTTGCTGCGCCGGTTCGGGATCGGCCAGGCCGCGGCGGCTGAGGCCGCCGGGCTGAACGACGTGCCCGCGACGGCCGCGGCCGCGTATTGCCGGGGGGTCAACGCCTATATGGCCTGGGCGCGGGAGCAGCGCGCCCTCCCGGCCGAGTTCGCCATCCTGGCCTATGAGCCCGAGCCCTGGACGGTGGCCGACTGCCTGATCTGGAGCAAAGTCCTCGCCTGGGGGCTGGGCGGCAACTGGGAAAGCGAACTCGTGCGCGCCCGGCTGGTCAATTACCTGGGCGCGACGCGGGCGGCGGCGCTGGAGCCGGACTACCCCCCCGGCCAGCCGCTGACGGCCGAGCCGGGTGTCGCCTTTTCGGGACTCGACGATTTGTTTGCCAGCCTCCTCGACGAATACGAAGACCTGGTGCAGACGACGGGCCTCGGCGGTATGATGCAGAGCGCCATGCCGGCCAGCAACAACTGGGTCGTGGCGCCCACCCACTCGGCCAGCGGCCGGGCGTTGCTGGCCAACGACCCCCACCTGCCGCTCTACAGCCCCTCGGTCTGGCACCTGGTCCATCTGAGCGGCGGCGGCTATGAGGTCGCCGGCGCGGCGATCCCCGGGGCGCCCGGCGTCTGCATCGGCCACAACGCCGACATCGCCTGGGGCACGACCAATGCCATGGTCGACGCCCAGGATCTCTACGTGGAGCAGCTCCACCCGGATGACCCGACCCAGGTCCGCTACGAAGACGGCTGGGAGCGGGGCACGGTGCGCACCGAGCGGATCGCGGTGCGCGGCCGCCCCCGGCCGGTGGTCGACCGCATCCTGATCACGCGCCACGGCCCGGTGATCACCGGGGAGTGGTCGCCGGAGACCGGCAAGTGGTTGCACGCCGGGGCACAGCTGCTGAATCTGCCGCAACGGCGGCCCCTGCCGAAAGACCCGGCCCCGGCCGGTGGGACGCGGCCGCCCACCGCGCTGGCCTTGCGCTGGGCGGCGCTCACGCCGACCCGGAGCCTGGAAGGCATGCTCGACTTCAACCGCGCCCATGATTGGCCGAGCTTCCTGGCCGGCGTGGAGAAATGGGAAGCGCCGGCGGTCAATATGGTGTATGCGGACCGGGCCGGCAATATTGGGTATCACCTGGTGGGCTGGGTGCCCATCCGGGCACGCGGGCAGGGCGTGCTGCCCGTGCCCGGGTGGACCGGCCGCTACGAGTGGCAAGGCTATATCCCCTTCGCGGAGCTGCCCCACAGCTATAATCCCGCGGCCGGCTATATCGTCACGGCGAATAACCGGATCGCCGGGCCGGCCTACCCGTACTTCCTGGGTCGCGAGTGGGCCACCGGCTACCGGGCCCGGCGCATTGCCGATCTGCTGGCGGCGAAACCGCAGATCACGCTCGACGACTGCGCCACCATCCAGAGCGATATCTATACCATCCCCGGCCACCTCCTGAGCCAGATCCTGGTCGAGCGTCTGGCCGCACGCCCCGCCGTGCCCGGGCGCCGGGAAGCCGCCCGCCGGGAAGCGTTGGGCTACCTCGCGGCCTGGGATGGGCGGATGGATCGCGACAGCGTCGCCGCCTCCATTTATGAGGTGACCAGCCATTTCCTGGCCCGGCATGTCTATGGGCTGGCCTTCGCCGACAAGAGCGTGCTCGATCAATATCTCGGCAGCGCCACGCAATCAGTCACGCGGAGTACGACGTATATCGCCCGGGCGATCCCACAGCTGCTGCGGGCGCTCCAGGCGAACGACGTGGGCTGGCTACGCGGGCTCGCCGCCGATCCGGCGGCCGCCCCCGGCCTCGACTGGGAAACGTTGTTGGCGCGCAGCCTGGACGACGGGCTGCGCTTGCTGCGCCGCCGGCTGGGCCGCGACATGGCCCGCTGGCGCTGGGGGCGCCTGCACCGCGTGACCCTGGTGCACCCGTTGGGGATGCTCGGACCCCTGGCCCGGATTTTTAATCCACCCGCGGTCGCGATGGGCGGCGATCGCGATACGGTCTGCATGACCGCCGAGCTTCCCGACTCCCCGGTGGCGGCCGGCGGCAATGGCGTCTCCTACCGCCAGTTGTTCGATCTGGGCGCCTGGGACAGCGCCCAGATCATTCTCGCCGGCGGCCAGGCGGGCCAGCCCCTGTCGCCGCACTACAGCGACCAGGTGCCCCTCTGGCAGAACGGGCAATATATCCCGTTGCCCTTCTCGGCCCCGGCCGTCGCCGCCAGCGCGGCCCATGAGCTCGTGTTACGCGCGGAGCGCTAAGCTAGGCGCCGGCGCCGAGCGCTTCGGCTTGTGGCACGGCGCGGCCCAAGCCCTCCGCCACGCGGCGCCCGTACTCGGCATCGGCCCGCGTGAAGTGCTGGATCATGCGCGCCTGGATGTCGGGGTTGCACACCTGCAATTGCGTGACTAGGTTAAGGATCAACTCGTCGCGCTCGGCAGCGGTGAAGGTGCGATAGCGGTCGCCGGCCTGGGCATAGTCGTTGGTGCGGGCGATCTTCTGGCGGACCAGCGGGCCCTGCACATAGGGCGTGTGGGGCTTGCCCGCCGGCTGGGCCTCAGCCAGGCCATGGCGGCTGCTCGGCTCATAGTTCACATGCGGGTTTTCGCCCGCGTCGACGCCATCCACCCGGTAGGTCATCTGGCCGTCGCGCTGGTTGGTCGCCACCGGCGTCTGCGGCTGGTTGATCGGGAGTTGCAAATAGTTGGTGCCCACCCGGTGGCGCTGGGTATCGGAATAGGAGAAAGTGCGGCCCTGCAACAGCTTGTCGTCGGAGAAGTCGAGGCCGTCGACCAGCACGCCGGTGCCGAACGCCGCCTGCTCGACTTCGGCGAAATAGTTGACCGGGTTGCGGTTCAACACCATGCGGCCCACCGGGCGCAGCGGGAACTGCGCCACCGGCCAGATTTTCGTCGGGTCGAGCGGATCGAAGTCAAGCTCGGGATGGTCGTCGTCCGACATAATCTGGACATTGAGCTCCCATTCGGGGAAGTCGCCCCGGGCGATGGCGTCGTAGAGATCCTGGGTGGCGTGGTTGAAATTGGTGGCCTGGATGGCGGTGGCTTCGGCCTGCGTCAGATTATGCACCCCCTGCTTGGGCACCCAATGGTATTTAACCAGCACCCCCCGGCCCTCGGCGTTCACCATCTTGTAGGTATTGACCCCGGAGCCTTCCATGAAGCGATAGGCGGCCGGGATGCCCCAGGGGCTGAACAGCCAGGTGATCATGTGGATGGCTTCAGGCGTGAGGCTGATGAAATCGAAGATACGGTTGGCATCTTGCCGGAAAGTGACCGGGTCCGGCTTGAAGGCATGGACCACATCCGGGAATTTGAGCGGGTCGCGGATGAAAAAGACTTTCAGATTGTTGCCCACCAGGTCCCAGTTGCCGGCCTCGGTGTAGAATTTGACGGCAAAGCCACGCGGGTCGCGTAGCGTTTCGGGCGAGTGGCCGCCGTGG
>DATGEF010000617.1:0-2229 GCA_035310405.1 Chloroflexia bacterium
TCATTCACTTCTGAACGAAGGATCAGAAGATATCCACCCGAGCCGGGGCGCGCGCCGCCGTGCGCGCACCCGGGCCGACCTGTTGGTCGCCGCGCGCCAGGTGTTCGCCACCCGGGGCTACCATGAAACTAGTATCGCGGAGATCACCGCCGCGGCCGACGTGGGCGTGGGGACGTTTTACCTGCACTTCCGCGATAAGGACGAGGTGTTGAGCGCGTTGCTGCAAGAAGGGCTGACCGGCCTGCGCCAGCAGATCGCCCGGAGCCTGGTGACCGCCAGGCCGGCCCAGCAGATCCCCACCGTCATCCAGGCCATTTTCAATTTTGCCTATAGCAATCGCGACCTGTTCAGCATCGTGCTGACCGGCGGCAGCCCCCTGGGCGTCGGCTTTCGGGCGCGCGCCGAGCTGGCCGATCTGCTGGCCGGCGTGTTGGAGGCCGCCGAGGCCCGCGGGATGCTGCTGGGCTATGATATTCCGCTGCTGGCGCGCATGTTGAGTGGGGTAATCGCCCAGGGTATCCTGTGGTGGATGGAATACGATACTCCCGATCCGGCGGGGATGACGGCGCAGATGCTGCGCCTGCTGCGCGAGGGCTTGCCCCCGGCCTTGCTCGCCGATCCCCCAACCAGCCCAGAATGTGGAAAAGAGACGCTATGACGATTCTCCCGCCCCCGCGCTTGCGGGGCAACCCCATCGCCGATACCGCGATTCGCCAGCCCATTTTCATCCTGATGCTGATGATGTTGGCCCTCGTCGTCGGCGGGGTGGCCTACACAACCCTGCCGGTTAATTTGCTCCCTGATATCGACGTGCCGACGGTGGCCGTGACCCTGCCCTACCCGGGGGCGAATGCCGAAAGTGTGGTCGACCAGGTGGTGCGGCCCGTGGAAGACCAGGTCGCCACCCTCAGCGGGGTCAAGCATGTGACGTCGACTGCCAGCGAGGGTGCGGCCACGCTGGTTATCGAGTTCGAGAACAGTACCAACGTCAACCAGGCCCTGCAGGATGTGCGCGACAAGGTCAACGCGACCCTGCCGCGGCTGCCGCGCGACCTCAAAACGCCGATCTATCAGAAGTTCGATCCGAACCAGCAGCCGATCCTGAGCGTGGCGATCACCGGTGCCGGCCGCAGCCCGCTGCAACTGCGCACCCTGGTCGACAACGAGATCGTGCCGCGGCTGGAGCAGGTGAGCGGGGTGGGCGCGGTGACTAGCAGCGGCGGCCAGGTGCGGCAAATCAATGTGCTGATGGACGGGCAGCAACTGGCCGTCAAACGACTGGTGCCGGCGCAGATCGCCCAGGCCATCGACGCCGCCAACGCGAGCCAGAGCCTTGGCACAATCCACACGGGCAGCCAGGACTTTGACCTGCGGGCGCCCAGTATGCTGGCCACCCCGGCCGATATCGGCCAGGTGCAGATTACCGGCACCCCCTATCGGGTGGGCGACGTGGCGACCGTGGAAGACGGTGTGGCCGAGACTAGCGGCTACGCCCGCCTCAACGGCCAGGACGCCGTCGTCGTCGACGTGCGCCGCCAGTCGGGCACGAACCTCGTGCAGGTGGTCGACGCGGCGCGCACCCAGCTGACCGACCTCTTTGCCCGCTATCCTGACCTGCACTACGCGGTGGTCAGCGACCAGTCCACGCGCGTCCGCGAGTCGGTCGACGGCTCGATCGAAGAGCTGATCCTCGCCGTCTTCGCCGCCATGCTGGTTGTCCTGCTCTTCTTCCGCGACCTGCGCAACACCCTGGTCACCGTCAGCGGCCTGCCGATTATCCTGATCGCCAGCTTCGCGGCGATGGCCGCCTTCGGCATCACGCTCAACCTGATCTCCCTGCTGGCGCTCTCCGTGTCGGTCGGCCTGGTGATCGACGACGCGATCGTGGTGCGCGAGAACATCTTCCGGCACATGGAGCGCGGCGAGTCGCCCATGCCGGCCGCCAGCCGGGGCACCGCGCAGGTGGCCCTTTCGGTGCTGGCCATGACCCTGACGCTCATCGCCGTCTTCCTGCCGGTGGCTTTCACCGGCGGCGTCACCGGCATCATCTTCAAGGCCTTTGGCCTCACCGTGGCCAGCGCGATGGCGCTGTCGCTGGTCGAAGCCTTTACCCTGGCGCCGATGCTCTCGGCCCATCTGTTCAAGGGCCGGCCGGGCGCCGCGACGGCCGCGGCGGCCCGGCCCCGCTCGGCCCAGGCCGATCTGCTGGCCGAGGCGGCCGAAGATCCC
>DATGEF010000618.1:0-6286 GCA_035310405.1 Chloroflexia bacterium
CTGGTCGAAGTGGCCGGCAAAGACCGTGAGGAATTGTGCCCCGATGAGCACCTGCCCCCCCAGGATGAGCATGCGCCCGTCGTTCAAGGCGTTTTCGAGCTTATCTTTCAGTTGGGCCATGGGTTCTCCGCTCCTCAATGCCGATGTACTCATGTCTTGCGCCTCGTGCCAGGCACGATTAGTCCGCTCCTGAACCGCCTGGGGGGCGCGGGCGAGGTCACCCACCAGGCGGGGCAAGCCCCGCCGCTACAACACCCGCAACGATCGGGGCGCGCCGCTGGCCGGTGGAACACGTTCGTAACTTATGCGACGATCAGTAATATGCCCAGGCAACATATTGTTAGCGGCATGGATAACTATGCCGCATCCCAGCGCACATCCTGTGCCACAGCCACATTCCCCGCCCCGGCCGCGCGTTGGGCCGAAATGGGTGCTATTATTGAAGGAGGTCCACCAGCGGTGGGTGGGCGGGGGCCAGAGACGGGCACTGAAGTGCCGACTACGAACGCGCGCCTGCCGGTGCGCCGCGGGGGTGGGTATATTGATAAGAGAAAGGCGCTTATGAAATCCACAGACCGCGCCCCCATCTTAATGGCATCTGGCGCCCCTAAACGGCGTCTTCAGGTAGGCGGCGTGCTGCTCCTCGGGCTGGTATTCGTGGTGATTGGGCTGTACGCCGCGCCTAATCCGCCGACATCACCCCAATTCCGGTCGGGAGGCTTGGGCTTGACGAAGGCCGCGTGGGATCGACAACACACAGTCACGCACAATACTGCGTATGCCCCCGACTTGTTCGCGGGAATTGAGTTTTATGACCAGGATATCGCCGTTACCTTTTGGCCCGAAGGCTGGCTCAATTTAGCGGAAGCGCGAATTACGAGCATCCAAAGTGGTTTATTGAGTGGACCGGCCCCTGATACCGCCCGAACGGCGAGCCGCGAATTGTTGCCCGCGGATGCGCAGCTACAGCAAACCATGTCCGATCCCACCGCCCCCGGCACCCTTATCGCGGTCTATCACAGCGCCTCGCTAGCCACGCGATATCCACCCCGTGTATGGGCACCGGATGCGTGGGAGGGATTCCTCCCGGGCACGTTCTATATCCGCTATTCTAGCTCCTTCGTCATCGGGATTCCCAGCGAGATGCATAATCTCCTCAACGCGCTATCCAAGGGCACACTAACACCGACGAATCCCCGGCCTTAGTCAGCCATTCAGGGAAAAGGAGGGGAGGTTTGTCGCCCTACGGGGATCTATGGTATCATACAGCGCCGCGGCGGCAAGCAGCCGGGCCAATTTGCCGAACAACGTACTGGAGCGCGGCGCTTGAGCTTACCTGGTAATCCCGATCGATCACCCCCGGCCGCCCGTCCAGCCCCCCAGCCCTACCGGCCGGCGCGGCCGGCGCCGGCGCCCCCGGCCGGGGAAAGCCGGGCCGCCCGGCTGCGCCGTGTCTGGCGCCGGGGGGCGGTCCCCTGCGGGCTGCTGGCGATCGGCCTGGCCGGCGTCGGGCAGATGATGCTGTCCACGACGGCTCGCCCGGTGCTCGGCCCGACGGTCCTGGCCGCCCTGCCCTGGTACCTGGCCGGGATCGCCGTCCTGCTGCTCGGTTGGTGGGGCAGTTATGTCAACCTCTCGGGCCTGTGGCTGCCGCGCGCGGCGGTCACGACGCTGCCGGTGCGCTGGGTGCGCCGCCCTGGGAACAGCCGGCTGGTGGGCCTATTGCGCCTGGCGGGGGCCGCCCTCGCCCTGGGGGCCACCTTCTGGGCCACGCACCTGCTGGAGGCCGATTGGTCCTCCACCCCGGGCCTGGCACTGTGGCTGGCCAGCGTGGGGCTGCTGGTGCTGGTCTGTGCCGGCGAGCGCGGCCGGCCGGGGCCCGCCTGGACCCCGGAACGTGACTCGGTGGGGGCCTGGCACCCGTCCCGCGGGGTCGAGATCGGACTCGTCGCCGGCCTCCTCGTGCTGGCGGCGGCGCTCCGCCTCTGGCGGCTGGGCGACCTGGCCCCCGGCATGCATGGCGACGAAGGCGAAGCCGGCAGCGCCGCGCTGCAGCTGCTGGCCGGCCACCCGGCCTCACCCTTCACGCCGGGCTGGATGAATCAGCCGAACTGGTATTATTGGTCCGTGGCCCTGGGCATCCAGCTGTTCGGCAGCAACCTGGCCGGGCTGCGCGCTTTCGCAGTCGGCGCCGGCCTGGTCACCGTCCTCTTCGTCTATCTGACGGCCCGCGAGATGTTTGGGCCGCGCGCCGCCGTAATGGCCGGGGCTTTCGCCGCCTTCAGCAGTGCCGCGATCCTCTTCAGCCGCCAGGAGTTCAGCAACGGCACGCTCCCGGCCGGCCTGGCGATCACGGCGTACTGCGTGCTGCGCGGCCTGCGCACCCGGCGGCATGGCGACTTCGTCTTCGCCGGGCTGGCGGCGGGGTTCGCGGTCTACTACTTTGCCGGCGGCCGCCTGGTCGCCCTGGTCGCAGTCGCCTTGTTCGCCTACCTGCTGCTGCGCCATGCCGGGTTCCTGACCTTCTACGGCACCCGCGTGGCCGCCTTTCTGCTGGCCTACTACCTGGCCAGCGCCCCTTTCTGGGCCTATGACGCCGCTCACCCGACCCTGGCCGGCCAGTATCCGTTCAACCGCTTCGTCTGGCTGCATTACGATGAGTTGGCCGCCCGCTACCAGACGACCGAGTGGACGGGGATTCTGTGGCACCAGCTGGTACGCACGCTGAGTATCCTCACGCACGGCGTCGACGTGAGCGCCATGGGCGCCCTCGATTACCCCATCGCCCAGCCCATCGAAGCGGTCCTGATCGTCCTGGGCGTCGCCTGGGCGGCGTGGCGCTGGCGCGACACCCGGTTCGCCCTGATCTCGCTCTGGTTCTGGACGTCGATTGTGCTAGGCGGCGTGCTGACCATGGATGCGCCCAACCTGCCACGCATCGTCGGCATCCTCGCCATTCTGCCCATTATCATGGCCAGCGTCCTCGATCACCTGGTCACGCAGGGGGTTGCCCTGTTGGCCGGGGCGCAATGGACCCCGGCCGTCGCGCGGCGCGGCCAGGTAGTCGGCAACGCGCTGGCCGCGGCCGTCCTGGTGGTGGCGGGGCTCGGCCAGGCGCAGATGTTCCTGGGCTATTATCTGAACACGCATCAGAACCCCATTGTGACCATGCAGGCGGCGTATGTCCAGCAGCATGTCCAAAATACCCGCTTCTATAACCTCGGCGCGCCCCTGGTCTATTGGACCCACGGCGACAACCGCTACCTCAATCCCCAGGCGGACGGCGCGGATCTGGCCAACGTGACCAACGGGCTGCCGATCGTCGACAACGGTCCCACCGGCGAGAAAGACGTGGTCTTCCTGGTCTGGCCGGTCATGGCGGATTACCTGCCACTGCTCCAGACCTACTATCCCGGCGGCACGGAGGAGCGCGTCGACCTCGGCGACACCCAGAATCCGGGATCGCTGCTGATCGCCTATCACGTGCCCCAGAGCACGATCGCCGCGCACCGGGCGATCCAGGCGCGCTATGTTCCGCCGAGCGGCCTGGCCATCGATCGGCCGGAGCCCGCCTTCGGCCAGGCCGGCACTCCCCCACCCACCGGCCTGCGCTACCCGGCGGCCGCCACCTGGACCGGGGGCCTGGTCGCGCCCAGCTATGACACGTACCAGTTTGAGCTCCAGGCGCCCCCGGGCGCCCAACTGGTGATCGATGGCCTCGACGTCTTCAGCCCGACCCAGATGCTGACGGGCACGGCCACAGCCACGCTGGTGCTGGCCCGCGGGCCGCATAGCGTGCAGCTCCGCGCCTCCCTCGCCGGCGCGAACACCCTGGTCGCGCTGCGCTGGGCCCCCGGCCTTGCCGCCCTCGCGCCGATCGCCCGCCAGTACCTCTGGGACAATCATACCGGGCGGGCCTGGACGGGCGAGATCCAGCCGATGGACCCGCTGGATCCGCTGCTGGAAGAGTCCGGCGATGTCCAGAACCCCCATCGCCAGACCGGCGTGGACCGCCGGCGCGTCGACGGCTTCCTCGGCTTCCGGGACACCGGCACGGCCTTCGGGCCCGGCCGCCCGCTCAGTGCACGCTGGACCACGACCGTGCGCATCACGCAGGGCGGAGCCTATACCTTCGCCCTGCACTCCAACGGCGACAGCATCCTCAGCGTCGACGGGAAGCCGGTCGTCGACAATGTATTGGGTGGCACGCGGGCGCACCAGGCCAGCGGGACCGTCGCCCTGATGCCGGGCGTGCATAGCGTCGAAGTCCGCTACGCCTGGCTGAGCGAGCTCGGGTACCTGGAGTGCTGGTGGACACCGCCTGGCGCGGCCCGCCAGCTCTTGCTCGCCCCCGGGATGAGCCCGGCCGGCCCGAGCGCCTGGCGCCCGGACGAGGTCCCGCCCCCCACAGCGGACGCGCCCGCCGCGGCGCCCCCAGCCGCCAGCAGTGCGGCCGGCGCCACCGAGATCCCCCTGGCCGGCCTGCCCACGGCGCGCGGCCTGGCCGTCGGGCCGTCGGGGTATCTCTATATCGGCGACGAGGCGAACGGGCGCATCGTGGTGCTCGACGCCCATGGCACCGCGATCGGCACCTTCGGCAGCCCCGGCCGCGGCCCCGGCCAGTTCCTGTCGATCAACGATCTGCAGGTGGGGCCGGACCGGCGACTCTATGTCCTGGACTCCCGTATCCCCCGTATCCAGCGATTTACGCTGGCCGGCAAGCTGGAAAGCAGCATCGAAGGCAAGGGCTGGTGCTCGCCCGCCGGGTTCACGGTGGCCGCCGACGGCCAGGTCGTGGTGGCCGATACCTGTAACAGCACGCTGGAGGTCTACGACCGCACGGGCGCCCTCGTGCTGACGACGCAGGCTAATGAGCCCCCGGCGCAGCATTTCGACCAACCCACGGATGCCGGAGTCGGCGCGGACGGCAGCCTGTTCGCCACCGATCTGCGCGGCCGCCTAGTCCAGCTCGGCGCGGACGGGCGCTATCGGCAGAGTTGGACCGTACCGATCGGGGCCGCCGGCGGGGCCACCAAACTCGTCGTCGGCGGAGATGTGGTATACTTGACCGATCCGGATCAGGGGACTGTCACCGCGGTAGTGCCGGCGAGTGGCCTCCTGTCGATCCTAGCGCATGCGGGGAAAGGGCCGGGCGAGCTGAGCACGCCCACCAGCATCGCCCTCGGCCCGGATGGTCGCATCTATGTGCTGGATGCCGGCAACCTGCGGGTGCAGATCTTCGCCCCGCTGGCGACCGGGAAGTAAACAGGACCACCATGTGCCGCGCACAATTCGTCAGGAGGTATGCATGACTACGCCCGCCCAGCGGGGGGCACCGGCCGTGCCGGCGCCCGCCACCCGGTCGCCCCGGATCATCGTGGTAATGCCCGCGTATAACGCGGCGCGGACGCTGGAAAAAACCTATGGGGATCTGCCGAAAGACCAGATCTATGAAGTGATCCTGGTCGACGACGTGTCGTCCGATAACACGGTGGAAGTGGCCGAGAAGTTGGGGCTCAAATGCCTGGTCCACTTTCAGAACAAGGGCTACGGCGGGAACCAGAAAACCTGCTACCTGGAAGCGCTCAAGGACGGCGCCGACGTCATCGTGATGCTGCACCCCGATAACCAGTACGACGCGACCCGGGTGCCGGCCATGATCGGGCCGATCGTCGCCGGGAAGGCCGATATGGTGCTGGGCTCGCGCTTGCTGGGCGGCACCGCGGCGACCCTTCAAGGCGGCATGCCGATCTGGAAATTCATCAGCAATCGCTTCCTCACCACGGTGGAGAACACCATCTTCGGCACCCACCTCTCCGAGATGCATACCGGCTACCGCGCCTACAGCCGCCGGCTGCTGGAGACCATTCCCTTCTTGCTCAATTCGGACGATTTCGTGTTTGACAGCGAAGTTATCGCCCAGGCGGTCGCCTTCGGGTTCCGCATCGTCGAAGTCCCGGTGCCGACGCGCTACTTCCCGGAAGCCTCGTCCGTGAATTTTCGCCGCAGCGTGACCTACGGCCTCGCGACCCTCAACGTGGCCCGCCGCTACCTGTTCCATAAGCTCGGCATCCGGCGCTACAAGCAGTTCAGCAAGCGGCTGAAAGACGTCCTGGCCCGGCACCACCAGCACGACATCCTCGGCCAGACGAAGTGATCGGTGACGAGTTTTGAGTTTTGAGTTTTGAGTTTTGAGTTATCGAACGACTGACGACTGACGACTGACGACTGACGACTGACGACTGACGACTGACGACTGACGACTGACGACTGACGACTACCGTTA
>DATGEF010000619.1:0-3358 GCA_035310405.1 Chloroflexia bacterium
CGGGGGCCGCCCGGCGCCAATCCAAAATCCACGACGAGGGGTTGGGGGTTGGGGGTTGGGGGGTAGGCGACGACGCGAGGGGGGGCGGGGGTGCGGGGGCCGCCCGGCGCCAATCCAAAATCCAAAATCCAAAATCCAAAATCCGTTACCTGGTGCTGCTCGGCGATGCCGTCCATACGGCGCATTTCTCGATCGGCTCGGGGACCAAGCTGGCCATGGAAGACGCGATTGCCCTGGCCGGGGCCCTGGAGCAGTACCCCGATCTGGCGATGGCGCTGAACGCGTATGAGCTGGAGCGCAAGCCGGTCGTCGAGACGTTTCAGAAGGCGGGGCAGGAGAGCCAGACCTACTTCGAGACGCTCAAGCGCTACCTCAACCTCGACCCGGTGCCTTTCACCTTCCAATTACTGACCCGCAGCGGCCGGATCACCTACGATGACCTGCGCCTGCGCGACACCCGCTTTGGCGAGCTGGTCGACCGGGTATTCGCCCCGCCGGCCGCTGGCCCGGCGCCGGTCGCGCCCGTGGTGGTCGCCGCGCCGCCGCTGTTCGCCCCGCTGGCATTGCGCGGGCTCCGGCTGGCCAACCGGGTTGGCGTGGCGCCGCTGTCGACCTGTCCGGCGCTGGATGGCGCCCCACCGGCCGGCTATGCCGAGCTGCTCGGCCGCTACGTGGGCGGGGGCGCAGGCCTGGTGCTGACCGAGCCGGTCGCGGTCGCGGCGGATGGCCGGACCACTCCCGGGGCGCTCGGGCTGTACGCTGAGGCGCACCTGGCCGCCTGGACCCGGGTCGTCGCGGCGGTCCAGGCCCACGCGCCGGCGCGCATCGCCCTCCAGCTGGGCCATGCCGGCCGCCGGGGCGCGACCCGCCCGCGGGCGGAGGGGCTGGACCGGCCGTTACGCACGGGGGGCTGGCCGCTGCTCGCGGCATCCGCCTTGCCGTATACGCCCACGAGCCCGGTGCCGCGCGCGATGGATCGCGCCGCGATGGACCGCGTGCGCGACGATTTCGTGCGCGCCACCCAGCTGGCCGCCGCGGCCGGCGTCGACCTGCTGGTGCTGCAGATGGCCCAGGGCTACCTGCTGGCGAGCTTCCTGTCGCCCCTCACCAACCAGCGCGCCGACGCGTATGGCGGCGACCTGCCGGCCCGCCTGCGCTACCCACTGGAGGTGTTGGACGCGGTACGGGCCGCCTGGCCGGCAGACAAGCCGTTGGCCGTGGCGCTCTCGGGCGGCGATTTTGCGAAGGGGGGCGCGGGCATCGAGGAGGCGGTGGCCAGCGCCCGGGTCTTGCGGGCCCATGGCTGTGACCTGGTGGTCGTGCAGGCTGGCCAGACGGTGCCGGACAGCGAGCCGCCGTACGGCCGGGGCTTCCTGACCCCCTTGAGCGACCGCATCCGCAACGAAGCCGGTATTCCGACCCTGGTGGGCGGCTACCTGACCACCAGCAACGACGTCAACACCATCCTGGCCGCCGGCCGCGCCGATCTGTGCGTGCTGGAGGCGGGGTTGTGAGACGCCGGCGTCTCGGCGTAGCCCTGATCGGCCTGCTCGGTGTTATATTACTTTGCGCGGGTGGCCTGTTCTTCTGGCTACATAGCTTTGACCCGCCTGGCGACTGGCATAATCCGCCCCTGTATCCGGGGGCGGAGCAGGTAAGCAGGCAAGACTTTGGCACATACGGTCTGCTGCAGCTCGATGGAAGCCGTATTATGCAGGTTATTACTTTTAGTGTGGCCGCGAAACCCGAAGCCATAAAAAGGTTCTATGAAAGCGAGTATGACGCGCGCTGGACCCCGGGGCACGGAGATGCACAAGTCTGGGTCGCGAATCGCGTAAGCTTCACCTGGAGTAGCCCGGCTGTTCGGTCTATATCCATCTATTTCATTGACATAACTACACATCTGAAGCCTTCCAGTAAAACGGAGGTAAATCTACAGGTCAGCATGTTTCCCGGCGAGTAAGATCACTTTATCCAAGCTATGGAGGGAACCGTCCGTATGGCTGGCATACAGGGGAGCGCGCTCAGCGGTAAGCGGGCGCTCGTGACCGGGGCGGGGCGGGGCCTGGGGCGGAGCATCGCCCTGGCGCTGGCCGCCGCGGGCGCGGATGTGGCCGTGACCGCCCGCACGGCGGCGGACCTAGAGTCGCTGGCCGGCGAGATCGCGGCCCTGGGCCGCCGGAGCCTGGCGGTGACGTGTGACGTGACCGATGCGGCCCAGGTGCAGACGCTCGCCACCACCACGATCGCGGGCCTGGGCGGGCTCGATATCCTGGTCAATAACGCGGGCCAGGGCGCCAGCCATAAATTCGTCGACCATCCCGACGATCTCTGGCACCGCATGCTGCTGCTGAACTTGACGAGCGTCTACTATGTGACCCGCGCCTGCGTGCCGGCGCTGATCGCGGCAGGCGGCGGCCGGATCATCAATATCGCCTCGATCGCGGCGCGCGTCGGCGACCGCTATATCGCGGCCTACACGGCGGCCAAGCACGGCGTGCTCGGCCTGACGCGCGCGCTGGCGGTGGAGCTCGGCCCGCAGCAGATCACGGTGAACGCCATCTGCCCGGGCTATGTCGATACGCCGATGACCCAGGCGACCATCGACAACATCACGGCCCGCACCGGGATGGCCGCCGCCGCGGCGCGGCAGGCCCTGGAACAGATGAGCCCGCAGCACCGGCTGATCACGCCGGAGGAGATTGCCGCCCTGGCCGTGTTCCTGGCCCAGGATGCCAGCCGGGGCATCACCGGCCAGGCGATCAACGTCGACGGCGGCGGGGTGATGTCGTGACGGACGAGGGATCAGGGATCGGGGGTCGGGGGTCGGGACGAGGGATCGGGGGTTAGGGCGACGAGAGTGTAGGGTTTATGATGATCTTACTGTTCGCGATGGGAGAGGCTGAATGACTGAGATACGCACATATCGGGATCTGGTGGTCTGGCAAAAGAGTATGGATCTTGTTGTGGATATTTATCGCTTCGCCAGGCTATTCCCGGCGGATGAGCAATGGGGACTGACCAGCCAGATTCGACGGGCGGTCGTCTCCATTCCGGCGAATATTGCGGAAGGGTACGGCCGCTTGCATCGTGCCGATTATGTGCGCTTCCTGTCGATCGCACGTGGCTCACTGACGGAAGTCGAGACCCATTTGCAAATAGCGATCCGCCTCGATTACTTGAATCGCCAGGCCGTCGTCGACGTATGGAACCTCTTGCAAGAAGTAGGCCGCTTGCTTAATGGTCTGATTCGATCCTTGGAGCGCCCCAAAGTCTCCGAAGACAAGGGCGAATACGCCATCGAGCTAACCCCTGGCCCCTCATCCCGACCCCCAACCCCTCGTCCGGAAAGCACCAA
>DATGEF010000620.1:0-10620 GCA_035310405.1 Chloroflexia bacterium
GCATTCGGGTAATTACCCATTTCATAATCGGCACCTGATTTATTAACATAGGCCTGCCACAAGGTAGGTTGCAATGCGATAGCACGAGTGTAATTGGCCAGAGCTTGGTCAAGCTGGCCCTGACTGTCGTAGACGTCACCAAGTCCCACATAGGCCGCGGCATACTGAGGATCGATCTTGATAGCCTGTGTAAAGTCGGTCAGCGCATGGGTATAGTCATGTAAATTCGCGTAGACATTACCGCGATTGGTATAAGGCCAGGACCAGCCCGGCTCTAATTCGATAGCCCGCGAGTAGTCCGCGATCGCCTGCTGATAGTTCCCTTTGTTCTCATAGGCGATGCCGCGGTTGTTGTAGGCGTGGGAATAATCGGGCTTCCAGTGGATCGCTTGGTTGTAATCCTGGATGGCGGGATCATAATCGCCGTTGCGTGCGTAAGCCGCCCCGCGCCAGAAGTAGGCATCGGCGTAATCGGGTTTAAGTTGCAGGGCGCGGTTGTAGTCGGCGATGGCCGCCTCGATCTGGCCCGCATCATACGCCTGGTGGCCCCGGTCCAGGTACGCCGCGGCATCGGCGGGCGGGGCGGCGGCGGGCACGGGCGGGGTGGCGCTCAGGGCAGTGGCGGGCTCAGCAGTAGAAGTAGCCGCGGAGCGAGAGCCGCTACTTGCCACTCCTGTGGTGGCCGGCGTAGAGGGCATCAGTGGCGCATTGCGGGGGGCCGGGGCGGTGGGCGGCGCAGCAAGGAGCCACCAGGCCGCCAGCCCGGTCCCAATCAGCAGCAGCAGGCCACATCCCGCCAGCAGCGCGAAAGGCCAGTAAACGGGCTGGCGGCCGGACCCGGCCGGTGAGCGCAGCAGGACAGGAGCCGCGCCCAATCCCCTGGCAGCGTGGTCGGGGCCGGCGGCCGCCGGCGGGTGCTCAGTAGCGGCCGCCCCGCGCATACTCGGGTCGAGGCGGAGCTGGCACAGCGAACAGAACATTTGCCCGACCTGGACGTTGTTGCCGCAGCGGGGGCAGGGATACCATTCCGGCATGGGGGTCTCCGTTCTCCTTGCCCCCAGCATAGCACAAATCCGGCGGCCGGTCTAGCGGCCGGGCCGCCCCGGGGCCGCCGTTCGGCCGCTGGGCGAGTTGTCTTCGCGGGAGGTTAATGCTATGATAGGCGCATATGTCGCACACCTCGTTGGCCGAATTCGATTCCTAGCGGCGCCCCCCAGCGGCACCACCCAGAGGGAGTCAAGCCATGAACGATCCAGATCAAGGGCAGGGGCCCGATGCCAACCCCGAGGAAACGATCGCGCGCCAGGCCGCCGAGATCGCGCAGTTGCGCGAGCAGCTGGCCGACGAGCAGTTTGCCCAGGAGCTCCGCGCGGCCCTGGCGCTGGCGGCGACCGTGAGTGCCATTGCCGCCCCCATCTCGCATGGCGGGCTGCTCGACATGATTGTCGCCACGGCGGCCGAGATTATCGCGGCGCGGGCGGCCGCGCTCTTTCTCATCGACGAAGAGTCGCAGGAGTTGGTCTTCGAGGTCGCGCTAGGGCAGAAAGCCGAGGAGGTCAAGAAGTTCCGCGTGCCGCTCGGGCATGGCATCGCCGGGCTGGTCGCGGTCACCGGCCAGCCGATGGCGATCTCAGATGCGCAGAGCGACGCCCGCCAGGCGGCGGATATCGCCCGCGGCGTCGGGTATGTGCCGCACAATATCCTCTGCGTGCCCCTGGTGCATGAGGACCAGATCGTCGGCGTGCTCGAATTGCTCGACAAACAGGGGGCGCCGTCGTTCAGCACGGGGGATATGCAGGTCCTGGGGCACTTTGCCAACCTGGCCGCCGTGGCGATCGAACATTCGCGCGCCAGCCAGCATCTCGCCGAACTGATGGACGAAGTCCTGCACGTCGTGACGCCCGCCCCGGGCCAGCCCGCGCCAGAGCTGCGCCAGCGGGCGCGCACCTTCGCGGCGCACACCGAGGACGATGCGCCCTATCGCCGGGCGCTGGAGATGGCGTGGCTGGTGCAACAGATCGTCCAGCAAGGCGAGCACGAGACCAAAGCCTGCCAGACCATCTTGCGCGGATTCGCGGACTACCTGCGGACGCGCGCCGCGCTGTCCGGTGAGCCCGGAACCCGGCGATGAGCATAGGGCGGCCCGCCTGGAGTAGCCAGTTCAGCGAGGATGAGCTCGAGGCATTGCCCCCGGTGCCCCACCTGGACGACATGACCCCCGCCTGGGCCTGGGGCGACAGCACCGGCCAGGGGGTCAAAGTCGCCGTCATCGACAGTGGCATCGACGCCGACCACCCGGCCGTCGGGGGCCCGCTCAGCGGCTATGTCGCCATCCGCGAGGCGGACGAGGAGATCATCTTCGACACGGCGCCGCACGGGGACGACTTCGGCCACGGCACCGCGTGTGCGGGCATCATCCGCGCGGTGGCCCCGGCGTGTGAGTTATACAGCGTCAAGGTGCTGGGGGCGGGCCTGGCGGGCCGGGGCACGGTGTTCGCCGCCGGGCTCCGTTGGGCGATCGACAACGGCATGCAGGTCTGCAATCTGAGCCTGGGCACGACCAAGCGCGACTTTTTCGCCCTGCTGCATGAGCTGGCCGACCTGGCCTATTTCCGCAATGTCATGCTGGTCACGGCCGCCAACAACATGCCGATCCCCAGCTTCCCCTCAGTCTACGCCTCGGTGATCTCGGTGGCCTGCCACGACGGCCAAGACCCCTATATCTTTTACTACAATCCGCATCCACCGGTCGAATTCGGCGCCCCGGGTATCGACATCCGCGTGGCCTGGCGCGACGGCGGCTGGATAACCATGACCGGCAATAGCCTCTCGGCGCCGCATATCACGGGCCTCATGGCCAAGATCCTGGGGAAGCACCCCGGGCTGACTCTCTTCCAAATGAAGGTCATCCTGCGGGCCTTGGCCGCCAATGTGAGCAACAAGTGAACAGTTTTTGGTCTCCCAAGGGAGTAGAGTGACCCCACGTTTGCCCGGCAGATCACCAGTCGGCCTGGCTGACCTGTTGCTGCATCCGCACCTCATGCTGCATCGCGACTTCCTAAGACCCGCCCGAGTCGTCAAGCGGACGACCCCTGGGTAGCCGCCCAGCCCTACGGCTCGCCCGACCTGCTCCTGGGCACGGCCGGGCGGCTGCGCTTCCATCTCCTGCTCGGGGATGCGATCGGCGCGCCGGAGCACCTGGCCGCGGCCCGCGCGGCCGGCGATGAACTGGTCGCCAGGGGCGGGGATGCGGGCGACGGGGGGCTGCGCGGGCCGTATCCGCCGGGCTATTCGGCCGCTTCTTCGTTGGCTATGCGGGCCTCGCGGGCTGCTTCCTCCGCCTGCGCGACCCCGCCGGCCGGCCGCACCAGTTAAGCCGGCCGGGCTTCCGCCACCGGGCCGCCGGCGGGGGCTCTTAGCCCATCGCGAACACGGCTTCGGCCAGCAGATCGACCTGTGGGAGATCGGCAATCGTCGGGTTGTAGATGAGCTCGTCGACGCCGGCATCCTCAAAGCGCTTGGCTAGGTCGCGCAGCGCGGCCGGGGTATGGGCCAGCCCCTGCACGATCATCTCCACCTGCGGGCCCATGAAGCCGTAATAATCCCGGATATAGGCGGCGCCGCCGGCCACGGCGTTGTCGCCCAGGGCATAATAGGTCAGGGCCACAATGCGCGCTTGGCCCTCACGACCCGCCGCTTTCCAGGCCGCCTGGACCTTGCCGATCACCGGGGCCAGCATATCGGGACCCATGCCGCCGCCGGTCCAGCCGATCCCCCAGCGGATCAGGCGGGCGAAGGCTTCGTCAGCCCCACCGCCGATGAGTAAGGGCACCCGCCCCTGAACCGGCCGGGGACTCACCGGCTGGGGGCTGCCCGGCACCAGGTCGCCCTGCCAGGCGTGGTGCAGTAGCTCCAGCGCGGCATCCCAGCGGCGGCCGCGGTCTTTGAAATTCAGCCCGGTCACCGCGAAATCGTCGGCGCGCCCGCCCACACCCACGCCGAGCGTCAGGCGGCCGCCGGAGATCTGATCGACGCTGGCCGCCTGCTTGGCCAGCAGCACGGGGTTGCGGGTCGGGCCGAGCAGCACATTGGTCATCAAGCCGATCCTGGTGGTCACGGCGCCGGCGGCGGCCAGGACGACCAGGGACTCGTAGTTGGGATAGGCGATCCGGTCAATCGTGGCCAGGCTGGAAAAGCCGAGAGCTTCGGCTTTGGTGGCCCAGTCGACGATCAGTCGCCCGGGTGTGCCGGGAATGGTGCCGGGTAAGCCAATACCAATTTGCATGGGGTGATCCTCCTAGCTAGTGCCCCCAACAGGGTGGTGCCCGCTTACCGGTAGGCTGCGGCTTGCAGGTTGAAGAGGTCGGCGTAGGTGCCGGCGCGGGCCAGGAGCTCCTGGTGGGTGCCGGCCTCGGTGAGGGTGCCATGCTCCAGCACGAAGATCCGGTCGGCCAGGCGGACTGTGCTGAAGCGGTGGCTGATGAAGACGGCCATCTTACCCTCGGTCAGCTCCTTCATGCGGGCGAAGATCTCATACTCGGCGCGGGCGTCGAGGCTCGCCGTGGGCTCGTCCAGGATGAGGAGCTCGGCGTCGCGCATAAAGCCGCGGGCCAGCGCGATCTTCTGCCACTCGCCGCCGGAGAGCTGATAACCCTCGTCGAACCAGCGGCCGAGCGTGGTATCATACCCCAGCGGCAGCCGGCCGATCACGCCGTCTGCCCCGCTTTTGGCCGCCGAGTGCTCGATCAGGTCGCGGTTCTCGATCTCGGCCAGGCGCCCGACGCCGATATTCTCGCCCGCGCTGAAGAAATAGGTCACATAGTCCTGGAAGAGGACGCCGATGGCGTTATGCAGGCTATCGAGATCGTATTCCCGCAGATCGTAGCCTTCAAGCAGGATCTGGCCGGCGTCCGGGTCATAGAGCCGGGTCAGGAGCTTGACGATCGTGGTCTTGCCCGCGCCGTTCTGGCCGACCAGGGCGACCGTCTCGTCCGGCCGGATGACGAAGCTGACATCCTGCAAGGCCGGCTCGGTCTTGCCCGGGTAGGTGAAGCTCACGTGGCGGAACTCGAGGCCCTGCTGCAGCGGCAAGACCAGCTGGCGGGCATCGGGCGGGCTCTGGATGGCCGGCGTGTAGTCCAGGAAATCGAACAGGTTGGTGAGGTAGAGGTTGTTCTCGTACATATCGGAGAGGCTGCCGAGGATGCTGCCCAGGCTGGACTGCACCGAGCCGACCGCCTGGGTATAGAAGGTCAGGTCGCCCAGCGTGAGGCGGCCGGCGATCGTCTGCAACGCGACGTAGAGATAGGTGCCGCTGGTCACGATCGTCGTCAGGCTGCCCCAGGCAAAGCCCATCAAGTAGCGGCGGGCGACCAGGCCGCGGTTCTCCCGGTAAAAGCGGTCGGCGATCGTCTTCCAGCGGCGGATGAAGTGGGCGCCGAGCCCGAACAGCTTGATCTCTTTGTTATAGGTGTCCTTGGTCAGCAGATCGAGATAGTAGACCATGCGGCGGCGGTCGGGCGACTGGCGGCGGGACATCATGAAGCCCTGCCAGCCGTAGCGCGAACTGGCGATAAAGCTCGGGATGGGGGCGAGCAGGGCCACGACGGCGACGATCGGCCCCAGGCGCACGATCAACGCGATCATGCTGAGGAAAGTGATCAGCGAGCGGCCGAGGGAAAAGACTTGTTCGACCATGGCCAACGGCCGGTAGGTAGCTTCGCGTTGGGCCTGCTGCAGGGTGTCGTAGAACTTGGGGTTCTCGAAAAAGCTCAAGTCCAGGCGATTGGCGTGCTGCATGAGCATTAGCTGAACCCGGTTGGCGGTCAGCTCCTGGAGCGCCTGCTGGTTGATGTTGCGGATAGTCTGGAGCAGAGAGCTGCCGGCGAACAGGCCGAGCTGGATCACGACCAGCCAGACGACATTATCGACGCGGTCGGCCCGCCCCCCGGTGTTGACGGCGGCGACCACACCGTCGATCAGCAGCTTACTGATCCAGGCAGTGGCCGTGGGGACGACGCCGGACAGGATCGAGAGGATAGCCATGCTGATGGTGAGGCCGCGGTGCGACTCCCAGACCAGCTTGAGGGCGCGCGGCACGCCGGACGCCGTGGCCCGGGCGTTTTTGCGCAGCTCCTGCAGGCGGGCGCGGAGCGTTTGCGGGCCGCTCTCGGGGGCGGCCGGCGCCGGCGGACCGGCCGGCGCGCTGCCGTTGGCGCTGACGAAACTGGGCCGGCGGCCATTCGAGGATCTCTGGGACACGATACTTTCCTCCAGGGTGGGTTTTCCCCCCTACTATACCATCCGAGTCACGGCTTAGCATCACCCATTTGACCAGGCCGGCACCTGGCCAAAGCGCCGGGCGCCGGGTCGATCACGGCTGGTGCAGGGAGCGCCAACGCGGGATGGTCACAATTTCGTGAGCCGCCGGCCCTCAAACGCCTCCAGCCGGGCCGCGATCTCCGGTGGCACCGGGAGGCTGCGCGCACGGGCGTAATCGTAATAGACCAGCACGCTGCGGCCCTCGGCAGCGATAGCTTCGGGGGGGGCGCCAGCCGGGCACGTCAGCAAGCGGTACTCCAGGGTCAGACTCTTGGTGCCGACGGTCGTGGTGCGCACCAGCACGCGTAGCCGGTCCTCCAGCCCCACGGGTGCGCGGTAGTCGAGCTCGACGCGGGCCAGGATCGTACCGATCTGTTGAACCGACTCCAGGTGCAGGGCGGTGTAGAAATAGCCGATGCGGGCCATCTCGCAATAGCTGAGATAGACCGCGTTGTTTACATGGTTGAACAGATCGAGATCGCGGAAGCGGATGATCATGGGCTGGCTGAAGTACCAGCCCGCGCTGAGCAGGGTCGCCGCCGCCGGCTCCAGTCGCTGCCCCACCCGGTACAAATCGTCCTCTGCCGCCATACGTTCCTCCTGACAATTGATTGACATGAGCGCTATCAAGATGGGAGTGCAATGCGCAGAAGCTGCGCGAGCAAGGCACGCAACTCGATGGCATCTTGGCGGATGTCGAACGAGATGATCTGACCCTGGTGCGCAGCGGTGCGACCCCAGCGGGCGAAGCCGGCGCCGAGCAGCCCAAAGACCCCCGCTGTCGTCCCGCCGCTGATGGCCGTCAGGTGCTCTTCGGCGGCGAGGCGGGCCAGGCCATCCCCGAGCAGCCGCCCCAGGAAGGCCACGAGGGCCGCCGGGAGCGGGGCCGCGTCGCCGTTGAGGATCAGCACGCCCCGCGGCGCCATGAGCCCCAAGCCCTGCACAATCGCCTCCGGCGGGGTGGCGGCCGGCACATAGAGCAGGCGCGGCCGGGATGGGCTTCTTTCATCCATCCTGCAGCGCGCCTGGAATGACAAATTTTGGTTTAGCTACAAACACAATACGCAAAAGACACCTGCCATCTTTGCCCCCTTGCGTCGCCAGGCGCTCACGTCCGATCGCCCTGCAGCCATACTCGTTTTCAGAGATAAAAATTAGCAAAGATATTTAAGAATTTGTCATTCTGAGCGCAGCGAAGAATCCGCTGCCCTACGGATCGGGGCGGGGCCAGAGCGAGTAGCGGGCCTAGTGCCGGTTCCGGCGACCGGTTGGGGTTCGGTACCGAGGAGTGAGCACCCCCAGGTGCGAACGGCGGGGCGCGACCCGTTCGCACCTGGGGGTGCTCACTCCCCATTCCCCCATAGCTGGCGTGATCCGGTACTAGCACCTCCGCCGCCCCTACATGACCGCCCCGCTGGGGCGGCGGGTGCGCGCCCCAACGGATTCTTCGCTGCGCTCAGAATGACAAATTTTATGCTTTCCGCTAATAAATCGCGCCATTTGGGCATCAGTTACCGCTACGCCGGGCGAATTTGCGGTACATAGACTCGGCGCGGGCCCGCCCGGCCTAGCCCATTATACAACGCGATAGGCCACGGACCACCAGGGCAAATAGCTGGCCCTAATCTTGCTTGAAACCCCGTTGAGCCCGCTCGCGCTTGCGACGGACGTTTGATCCTGCCTGTCATAGACCCCACGAATAAATCCGGGGGCCTGGAAAGGCCCCGATCTATGACCAGTCTCAGGTTCGCAAGAACCTACGTGCAACCGGTCACAACACCGGCGGGTACGTTGCCAGCCTGCCGCTCTGTTGCCGGCCATCATGCTCTCGTCTCTGGGGAGACGACGAAGGTGGCCGACGCGACAAGCCGGTTGCCCATTGACGAGGCATACATTACCCCCGCAAGGGGAGGCCCGCAAGGGCAACCGGAGTAGCCCATGAAGGTTTTCGTCCTCGACACCAACAAGCAGCCCCGCGATCCCGTGCATCCGGCGCGGGCCCGGCATCTCCTCCACAGCCGGCAGGCCGCCGTCTGGCGGCTGGCGCCCTTCACCATCATCCTGCAGGCTGTCTCCGCCGCGGCCGACCCGGCACCCCTCCGCCTCAAAATAGACCCCGGCAGCCGTACTACCGGTCTCGCCCTGGTCGACGATGCGCACGGGGCGGTGGTCTTTGCCGCCGAACTGCACCATCGGGGCCGGGCCATCAAGAGGGCGCTCGACGCGCGCCGCGCGGTGCGCCGCTCCCGCCGCACGCGTAAGACCCGCCATCGTGCCCCCCGCTTCCGCAACCGCCGCCGGCTGGCCGGGTGGCTGCCGCCGAGCCTGGCGAGCCGGGTCGCCAACGTCCTCACCTGGGTCGCGCGGCTGCGGCGGCTCGCGCCGATCACGGCGCTCAGTATGGAGTTGGTGCGCTTCGACACTCAGCAGATGCAGGACGCCGAAATTCGCGGCGTGGTCTATCAGCAAGGGACGCTCGCCGGGTATGAGGTGCGCGAGTACCTCCTCGAAAAATGGCACCGCCGCTGCGCGTACTGCGGGGCAACCGGGCTGCCGCTCGAAATCGAGCATATCGTCCCCCGCAGCCGGGGCGGCTCTGACCGCGTATCCAACCTCACGCTGGCCTGCCACGACTGCAACGAGCGCAAAGGCACGATGACCGCCGCCGAGTGCGGCCACCCGCAGATCCAGGCGCAGGCCCGCCAACCCCTCAAGGACACGGCGGTGGTCAATACCACGCGTTGGACGCTCTACCGCGTGTTACAGAGCACCGGGTTGCCGGTGGAGACGGGCAGCGGCGGGCTGACCAAGTTCAACCGCACCCGCCAGGCGCTGCCCAAGACGCACTGGCTGGATGCGGCGTGTGTGGGCCGCAGCACGCCGGCGGGGCTGGCCGTCAGCGGGGTGCGGGTGCTGGGCATCACGGCGACGGGGCACGGCAATCGCCAGCTGTGTGGGACGAACAAGTACGGGTTCCCCATCCGCCACCGCACGCGGCGTAAGTGGCACCACGGCTTGGCGACAGGCGACCTGGTCCGGGCGGTCGTGCCCGCCGGCAAGCACGCCGGGGTGCATGTGGGGCGGGTAGCCGTGCGGGCGTCGGGCAGTTGCCGCGTGGGGAGCGCGGACGGCATTAGCCATAAATATCTGCGACGGTTGCAACGCGGTGACGGCTACGCTTACAGTCTGCAAGGAGGAGCGGCTCCGCCCCCGCGTTAAAACGAGGGGCGTCCGCCGCCATACGAGTTGGTGAGGAACGATTAATTTGCGAATCAACACGCGCACCCGCTCCCGGGCGCGCCGGCCCCCGCGTGAGCAGCCGGCGACCCCGCTTTACACCATCGCCCGCATTGTCGAGAAGCTCTGGAGACCGGGCAACGCCGGCCCAGATCATGGGCGCGGAGGGGCGACCGTCACCCCCCCCGCCGCCCCGGCCGCTGGCCGGATGCCGGGGGCCCAGGGGATGCCGACCGCGGAGCGGCTGGCCGAGCTGGGCCGGCGGCTGGCCCAGCAACACCAGGTGACGATGACCCGGCAAGCCGGGCGATCGCTGCAGCGTCGCCTGGATGCCTGCACCCGCTTCTTGCAGAGCGTTCACGCCGAGCTTCACGAGCGGGAGCCGCGGGAAGGGGGTACCGCTCCCGGGGGCGCCGATAAGTATCTCCTGGGCGCCGAGTGGCTACTCGACAACTTTTACATCATCGCCGATCAGATCACCGAGATCCGGGTGGACCTGCCGCAGCGCTATTACGCCGAGCTGGCCAAGCTCACCCAGGGCCCCCTGGCCGGGTATCCCCGGGTCTATGCGGTAGCGCGGGCGCTGCTCGCCTATACCGACGGCGCGCTCGACGCGGCGCGGATCACCCAGTTTGTCGCCGCGTATCAGGCCGCCACGCCGGCCGCCGTCGATCTCACCCTCGGCGAGCTCTGGTCCGTCCCGATTATGCTGCGGCTGGCCCTGGTCGAAACGCTCGCCCACCTGGTCCACGCCGGGCAGCGGACGCGGGAGCAGGCTGCGGCCGCGGATCGCTGGGCCGACCACCTGCTGGAGCTCGCGGAGGCCCAGCCCGACCAGCCGGTGCCCCTGCCCCCTGCGCTGCGCGACGCCCCCGAAGCCGCCACGCCGGCGTTCGTGACGCGCCTCTACACGCGCCTGCGAGACCAGGGCGCCAGGCTGGCGCCGGTGCTGCAGTGGTTGGAAGCCCCCCGCAGCGCCACGGCCCCGACCCTGGAGGAAACGCTGCGCCGCGATCACGCCGCGCAAGCCACGCTGGTGACCGCGATCGGCAATGCCATCAC
>DATGEF010000621.1:0-3941 GCA_035310405.1 Chloroflexia bacterium
TCAAACTTGCACTCGGAAGTGCATAACAGGCTCTAGACCCGGGTCGGGTCCACTCTCGCGGGGGCGCACGTCGGTGCGCCCCCGCGACTCATGCCGGCCGGGTTTCGTCCTTTTCGGATTCAGCCGCGCCGACTCGTTACCCCGCCGCGGGGAACCGTGGGCGCGTGGTCAGCGTCTCTTCTACGGGAGGTATTAGATGATCACGCTATGCCGATGGAGCCGATACATTTTGTTGGGAGTCCTGGCGGGCATCCTGACAGGCTGCGCGGAACCCGTTCCCACGCCCACCCTGCCTCCAGCTCCTGCACCCCGTAGTTCTTCTGCCTCCGGCCTGTGCGGCCGGATCGCCTTCACCGTTGGATCCAGCACCGACCAAGTGCTCTATGTCATGAACGCCGATGGCACCACGCGCACCCGTCTCAGCCTACCCGTGCCCCCGCCCGGGTCCCCCTCGCCCTCGCCCCCTCCTGGCCCAGGGGAACTCGATAGCGGGATGGTACGGTTCTTGGTTGCGGATGTCCAGCCGGCGTGGTCTCCCGAGGGGCAGCGTCTCGCCTACGTGTCGCAAACAGGCCACTCCAGTAGTCTCTACCTGATCAATGCCGACGGTGGCGGCCGCACCGCCCTTAGCCCCCTTGGCCTCTGGTGGGCCGAGCATCCCGCCTGGTCCCCCGACGGGCAATATCTCGCTTTTGTTGGCCGATCCGCGGCCCAGGGCTGGGCGATCTATCGGCTGGGGGTCGACAGCGGGGAGCTCACCCGTCTCGCGGCGGTCCGGGCGCCGACGACCCCCACCTGGGCACCCGATGGCCAGCACCTCGCGTTTGTAGATTTTGCTACGGACAGCGCCTACCCGGACGAGCCTGCTATCTATAGTGTAGATGCTACGGGCCATACGCCGATCCGGCTGAGTCCGCCGGGTGCGCAGGATGAATATCCGGCCTGGTCTCCGGATGGGCAGCACTTGGCGTTCGTCATGCGCAGCGGGGGCCTCTCGATCATGGATGCCGATGGCCGCCATCGCACACGCCTGACTCAGGATCCCAAGGCGCATCGGCAGCCGCATTGGGCTCCCGATGGGCAGCAGATTCTGTTCTTGCGTGGCGGCGAGCTGCGCTATGGGGGGCTGCTCTACCAGGTGCGCACCGATGGGCAGGGGCTTACTCGCGTGCCGGGGTATGACGAGATGCAGGATTGGGCCTGGTGGATCCCTCCTGCACAGCTACACGACCCGGCCTGTGTCGCCCACCCGGCCGTTACCCCGCTGCGGTGGCAGGTAGTCCCTGCTCCGACTATGGGCGGGCGGGATGCCGATCAGACCCCGATTACGGTGCAGACCACCGGGGTCGCGGTGCGCACCGCCGAGGACATTTGGACGGTCGGCGGGGCCACGCTAGCGCACTGGGATGGGCAGCAATGGGCGATCACGCTGGCTCCTATCGCCCCGGCCGACCAATTACAAGCGGTCAGTGCGGCGGGGCCACACGACGTCTGGGCGGTCGGGATGTCCGGCTCGGCGCCGTTGGCCGTGCATTGGGATGGGCAGCAGTGGCGGATCACCTACCCGGCCTACACGCGCTGCACGCTCCGGGCGGTCGCGGCCCGGGCGGCGGATGACGTCTGGGCGGTGGGTGACTGGGCGAGTGATCCGCAGCGGCTCTTGTTACCGCGCACGCTGATCGAACATTGGGATGGCCAGCATTGGAGCATTGTGCCCAGCCCGAGCCTGGCCGGGCAGCGCAATGAGTTATGGGGGGTCAGTGCGCGCGGGGTGAATGACGTGTGGGCCGTCGGCACTCATGGTCATGGTACCGAGGGCGACCGCAGTGAGACGCTGATCGAGCACTGGGATGGGCAGCAATGGCGCATCGTCCCGAGTCCTAGCCTGGCCGGAGGCGATAATACACTCACTGCCGTGGCCGCCACCTCCGGCGCAGCATGGGCGGTCGGGATCGTGACGGGGCAGCCCGGGGCGCCCTTCCATCAGCCGTTGATTCTGCAATGGACGGGGGGGGCGTGGCGGCGCGTGCCGGGCGCCACGCTGGATCAGGATCAGGAGGTATTGGAGCTGACGGGTGTGGCGATCCGCGGCCCGGACGATGTGTGGGCGGTGGGATATACGGGCGATGTCTTCGTGGAGCACTGGGATGGGCAGCACTGGCAGGCTGCCGCCACGCCTTGGCTGGCGCCGGGCTATAACCATTTGTTGGCGATTGGCGCCGGCGCGGGGGGCGCACTATGGGCCGTGGGCGCGATGGGGCAGCAGCCCCTGGTGGAGCGCTACAGCGGCCCGTGATCTCTACCTTATCGATGGGGCCCGGCGGCCCGGGCGCGGGCTACGACGCCGGGTCCGCGGTGACCAGCGCGAACGCGAGCCCGTCATACCCTTTGCTGCCCACCGTCTGCAGCACCGTCGCCGTCACGCGGGGCTCGGCGGCCAACGCGGCGTTGAAGCGCCGCACGCCCTGGACGTTGGGGTCCGGGCTGGCCGGGTCGATCACCCCACCGTCGCGCACGACGTTGTCGGTGATAATCAGGCTGCCGCGCTGCGTGAGCTGCAGCGCCCAGGCGAAATAGGCGGCGGTGTTCGGCTTATCGGCGTCGATGAACACGAGGTCGAAGGGGCCGGCCCCGGCGGCGGCCAGCTGCGGCAGGGTCTCCAGCGCCGGCCCGAGCCGCACCTCCACGACATCCGCCAGGCCGGCGCGCGCGATATTGGCGCGCGCCACCGCGGCGTGCTTGGGGTCGGCTTCCAGGGTGATCAGGTGGCCCCCGGCGGGCAGGGCGCGGGCCAGCCAGATCGTGCTATAGCCGCCCAGGGTGCCGATCTCCAGGATGGTCCGCGCTCCGTGGGACAGGGCCAAAATCTGGAGCAGCCGGCCTTGATTCGGCGCCACGTTGATCGGCGGCATCCCCGCGGCGGCCTGGGCCTGGAGCGCCGCGTCCAGCACGGGGTCGGCGGGGATAAAGAGATCGGTAATGTAGCGGTCGACGGCGGTCCATTGATCCTGGGGCATAACTCCTCCTTGCACGGCGGCGGGCCGGCCGCCCGATCCCGATGTGTGGCCAGCGGCGCGCCGCACTGCGGCGCGCCGGCGCATCATATTCCAGCAGCAGGAGTATAGCATATAAACGCTAGGGCGCGTAGCCCGCCGCCGGCCCGGCGGGCACCGCGATGAGCGCGCCGTAGACGATCTTAGCGACCTGGCCGCGGGTGGCGTTGTTATACTGGCGAAAGTAGGGGCGGTGCGCCCCATCGCAGGGCTCGCCGCGTCCGCCACAGGCATAGCCCGAGATCACGCCGTGGCCGGCCGCGGTTTCGACGAAGAGGTAAAATGCGCTGCCGGGCAGCACGTCGGCGAAAGATGGGCCGGCCGGGGTGATCAGGGGCCAGCCGGCGGCGCCCGTGACCATTTTGGCGAGCTGGCCGCGCGTCACGTTGGCGTAGGGCCGGAAGTAAGGCCGATTTTGGCGATCGCAGGGCTCGCCGGGCCCGCCGCAGCCATACCCACTCACGAGACTGTGGCCCGTCGCGGTTTCGATCACGCTCCAGAAGGGGAAGCTCGGCGGCACGTCGGCGAAGGTATAGGCACCCGCGGCCGGGGTGCTGATCGGGATGCTGAAGCCGAGCACGATGATCTTGACCTGCTGGGCCCGGGTGGTGGTGTTATAGGGGCGGAAGGTGCTGTCGCTGTAACCCGAGATCACGTCCCGGCAGGCCAGGTAGAGCACGGGGCCGGCGAAGTAATCGCTGGCGTGGACATCGGCGAAACTGAGCGGGCAGGGCGTGGTCGTCGCGACGGGGGTGGCGCTGGGGCCGCCGGGCGTTTGGGTGGGAGACGGGGGCGGCGTCGGGGGACTGGCCGGCGTCCCGGTCGGGGTGCTGCTCGGCGGGCGCGGGGTATCGGCAGGAGTGGGGGTGGCCGGCGGGCCGGCGGGGG
>DATGEF010000622.1:0-5653 GCA_035310405.1 Chloroflexia bacterium
GGGGGGGGGGGGTACATACGGGTGGGCGGGCGAAACAAAGTGATACAGAACGGGCTCGGCGGTCCGGTAGTTCGTATCTTCGCCCATCACGTAGTTCGTATCTACGCCGATCACGAGGAACAGGCGATCCGCATCCACCCAGCCCCGAAATCGGACACTTTTCAACGGGCCCGGTAGCGGCGTCGGCCGGCCGGCCGGGTAGTAGGGGGTCAATGTGGCAGCGCCGGTCCCTGCCTCGATCCGGCCCAGTGCATCAAACGTCGCGCAGGTGTCGAGATAGACCGGGCCGCGGATAAAGGTCTCGCTACAGGGGCTTGCAATCCGCCCGCCCTGGGCATCAAAGACCAGCAGCTCATTACCATCGGTCCAGGTGCCGATCAGCACCTGGCCGGGCCGCCAGATCGGGGGCGGGGGGGCCGGGGGCGGGGGGCCGGGCGCGTCATTACAGGCCGCGAGGAGCAGCAGCACCCCCAGCGGCAGCGCCCAGATGCGGCGCTGCCCGGTCAGGGACATGTACTCACCGGCACCGGCGACGGCTGCGCCGCGATGCGGGTCAGGGTATAGCCCCGCACCTGGTACGACTTGCTCTGCGGGCTTTCCACCACGAGGTATAGGGTATCGCTGATAATCCAGCCTGTATAATGCGCCGGGGTCGGCCCGTCGGGCCGCGACCCGTGTGCGCCAGACGTGGTGTACACGTCCCCGCTAATCGTCCCCTCCACATCGAACCGCCCGCAGGCATCGACCAAGATCGCACCGGGGATATGGCCGTTGCCGCAGGGAAAGGCCAAATTCGCCCCCTGGGGGCCGGCGGCAGCCAGGATCGCGTCGAAGCTCGGCGGTCGGCCGATCAAGGTATGGGCGAGGCCCCAGGTGCCGACGAGCGGGGTGCTCAGCGCGGCCGCGACCGTGGGCCCCGGCCCGATGCTGCCGGCCAGAAACAGGGTGGCCAGCGCCAGGGCCGCGCGCCGGTGCCCGCGCCCGCGGTGCGGTTTGGGCGGTTCCGCAGGCCGCAACGGGCCCACGACGGCCCGCGGTTCATCCGTAACGCGTGGTTTAGCCATGGCAACACTTGATCAAAATCTGTGCCATCTACTTGGGGCGGCCGCCGGCCCCCAGGCGGGCCAGCGCCGCCGCGAGTTGCGCCTGCTCGTAGGCCATGGCCAGCGCCTGGGCCTGGATGTGGCCCGCCTGCCAGGCGCGGCGGGCGCGGGCCGGGTGGCCCTCCAGGGCGGCGATCTGCCCGGCATAGAAGTGGGTGCGGGGGCCGCCGACGGAGAAGATGCGGCTGAAGCCCGCCAGGCCGCGGACCGCCTGCCGGGTCCGGCGGCGCAGCACCGCCGCGGCCGCCGGGTGGCGCCGGGCGCGCTCCCAGAGGGTCAGGTAACAGGCCGCCACCCCGGCATGCGCTTCCAGCAGGTAGGCCGACGCGTTGCCGGAGCGCGCCAGCAGCGCCGCGGCCCGCTCGGCCGCCTGGAGTGCGGGCCGGGTGGCGCCCTGCGCCTGGTACGCCGCGGCCAGCAGGCCGGCCGCTTCCGCTTCCCCGAGCGCATCTTCCCGCGTGTGCAGGATCGCCAGGGCGGCCTCCAGCGCCTCAATGCCCGCGGCGGTCTGCCCCAGGCGCAACTGGTTTTTGCCGATGCCCGCCAGGCCCCAGCCCTGCTGGAGCGCGTCGCCCCGCCAGGCCGCGATTTCCGCCAGCTCCCGGCAGATCGGCAGCGCCTCCAAGAAGCGGCCCTGGCCGAACAGCCCCTGGGCCTGGATCAGCAGGACCTGGCCGAGTCGCTGCCAATGGCCCAGGCGCGTGGCGAGGGCGCGCGCCTCGGCGGTCAGGGTCGCCACGTGATCCCAGCCGCCCACGCCGCCATGGTAGACAGCGGTGGCGATCAGCACCCACGAGAGGACCACTGGGTCGTCCACCGCGGCCATGACGGCGCGGGCGCGGCGATGATAAAAGCGCACCAGCCCGGGCAGCGGCACGAGCCCGGCCGCCGTGCCGATCGTGGCGTAGCCTTGCGCCAGCTCGGGGGTCGGCCCGCTATGCTCGGCCAGGTTGAGCGCGCGCAAGGCCGTATAGAGGGTGCCCAGGGGGTCGTTACTATAGAAGAAAATCTCGCCCAGGTAGCTATAGGCCCCCGTCGCCGCCCGGTATTGCGCGCGGCGGGCCGCCGGGATGCCGGCGGGCTGCGGCGGGTGCAGCCGGTGGCGCGCTTGCCGGAGCACCTCGCGCCCCAGGGCGCCGACCAGGCGCGCCCGGGAGGCAGGCAGGGGCCAGCCCAGCAGGTCCACGGCCCGGCCCAAATGGGCGCGGGCCTCGGGCAGGCGCCCCAGCCCCAGGTAGGCCTCGCCCAGCTGGCGTTCCCAGTGCGCCTGCCGGCCGGCGGCCGCCGGGGGCCCGGCGGCCAGGGCCTGCTCGAAGAAGCCGGCCGCCTCCTGGAAGGCGCCCTGGTAGAGCGCGCGGTCGCCGGCGCGCTCCAGGTAGTAGAGCGTCTTTTCCGGCACCTCGGCGGCGCTCCAGTGGTAGACCAGGATGGAGTAGAAGGGGCCGGCGTCGGCGGGGTAGGCGCGCTCGTGCCACTCGGCCACGGCCCGGTGCAGCGCGCGCCGCTGGGCAAACAGCATCAGGTTATAGGCGACCTCGCGCGTGATGATGTGCTTGAACACGTAGGCCAGGTCGGGCGCGGGCCGGTCCAGCGGGGTGATGTCGAGCTGTTGCAGCCGGACCAGGTCGGCGGCCATCTCGGCGGGGCCGACCGCCACGGGGTAGACGGCGCGCAGCACCTGGACCGCGAACACCCGGCCGATGACGCTCGCCACCTTCAGCGTCAGCTGCTGCCCCGGGGTCAGCCGGTCAATGCGGCTGGTGATCACGCCCTGCACGGTATCCGGGAAGGTGAGCTCGCTCAGGGCGTCGGCCGCCGCCACGAGCTGGCAGACGCGTCCCTCGACGCGGATCAGGCCGCTGTCGCGCAGGGCATAGGCCAGCTCCTCGCTGAAAAACGGGTGGCCCTCGGCGCGCTCGCGGATCAGGGCGGCCACCGGCGCGGGCAGACTATCCACCCCCAGCCGCGCGCAGATCAGGGCGTCGACGTCCGCTGGGGTCAGGGTGTCCAGCAGCAGGCGGGTCGTGCCGGGCGCGGCGGCCAGGCTGCGGTACTCGGCGGGGCCGGGCGCGCCCAACGGGCGGGTGGCGAGCACCAGCAGGAGCGGGTGGACCCGCCCGGCCACGGCCCCGGCCACCGCCCAGGAGGCCGAATCGAGCCAATGGGCGTCGTCGAGGATGAGCACCAGCGGCTGCCGGGCGGCGGCCGCGCGTAGGATGCCCACCAGCAGGTCCACCGTGTTGTCGGCCCGGATCTGCCCGGCGAGCGGGCGCGTGATCGGCGTTTCCGGCAGGTCGAGCGGCAGCAGCGCATTCAGCAGCGCGGCGTGCGCCACCAGGGCCGGGTCGTCGCCCAGCGCGGCCAGGGCCTGCGCCTGCTGCACCCCCAGTGTGGCCTGCGGATCGACGCCGAGCAGTTGGGTGACCACCGGGCGCCAGGCATGGTACGCCGCGGCCTGCTCGACGGCGTCGCCCGCGCCCAGCAGCACGGGCAGCCCGGCGGCGGCGGCCTGGTGCTGCACGTCCTCGACCAGGCGCGATTTGCCGATCCCGGCCTCGCCCTCCACCAGGATCACGCCGCCCGGCCCGCCGGCGCGCAGATCGGCCAGCGCGGCCGCGAACCGGGCGCGCTCGGCCGCCCGCCCGACCAGGGCCTGGCCCGACGGCAGCACCGCTGCCGTGCCCAGCGGGCGGTAGACGGCCACCGGCGCCTGCCGGCCCTTGACCGGCAGGGGCGGCAGGGCGGCGAAGCTGAGCCGGGGCTGCGCGGCCTGCATCGTCGGGCCGTCGCAGAGGATCGTGCCGGGCGCGGCCTGCATCAGCCGCGCGGCCAGGTTCACCACTCCGCCGATCATGGTGTACTCCCGCCGGATGTCGCTGCCCACCACCCCGCAGAAGACGCGGCCCGTGGTCACCCCGATGGCGGAGCGCATCCCCTGGGCGCGCAGCTGCTCCTGCATGGCCAGCGCGGCGGCCACCCCGCGCACCGGGTCGTCGGCATGGGCCAGCGGCGGCAGGCCCAGCGCGGCCACCAGCGTGACCCCTTTGTCGTCCACACTCAGCTTGTTGATGCTGCCTTCGTACTGGTAGAGCGTGGTTTGCAGGGCGGCGACGACCGCCTGGGCGCGCGGCAACGCCACGCGGTGGTCCAGGTCGGGCAGGTTGAGGAACAGCACGGTCACCCGGCGGAGCTCGGCCAGCCACTCGGTTTGCCCGGCCTGCAGGCGGGCCAGCACCGCCGCCGGGATGAAGGAGCGCAGCGTCGGCTCGGCGGCCGCGGGCGGCTGGACGCGTACCAGGGCGCGGGGGGCCGGCCCGGCGAGCACGCCCGTCAGGTGTAGCCCGCCCGCGCCCTGGGCGTCGCCGGCCACCTGGCCGGCCAGCAGGGCGCGGGCGCCGGGGGTCAGCGCCACCTCGCCGGGCCGCACCAGCGGCGCCGCCCCGGCGATCTCGACCAGCGGCTCGCCGGCCAGGCCGAACTCCCAGCGCCCGTACACGCCGCCCAGGAAGGCCGCGCTGATCTCGCCGGCGGCCACGGTCACGCGCAGCGCGAGGTGGATGCCGGGCGTCACCGCGCGGTCGTGGAGGCGGGCCTGCACCGCCAGCCCGCATTGGGCCGCGCGCAGGGTCGCCTGGGCCAGGGCCGGCCCGGCGGCCAGGGCCGGGTCCTCGTCGGCGGCCCGCCAGAGAGCCAGCAGAGCATCGCCGGCGAACTTCACCACGTCGCCGCCCCCGGCCGTAATCAGGGCGATCAGTTCGGGGAAGTAGGAGTTCAGGATGCCGGTCAGCTCTTCGGCGCCGGCCGGGCCGCGCTCGGTCAGGCGCTCGGTGAGCGCGGTGAAGCCGGAAATATCGGCGAAGAGAACAGCGTAGGCCGCCCGCTCATTGCCGGGGCCGGTGAGCGGGGCGGGATGGGCCACCAGCCGGCGGGCCACCACCTGCGGGACATAGCTGGTGAGCAGATCAAGCATGGAACCATTATATACCGAATCCCCGCGCCCGGCGAAAGCCCGCTCCGCGCGTGACGCGATCCGGGGGCGGGTTGCCTGGCGGCTGAAGCCGCGGCAACACCGGGCCAAGCCCGCCTCCGCGGGCTGACGATCCTGCCGCCGGGGTGGTTCGTCTGGTCAGCGCCCGTTGGCTCCGCGCCGCCCCGGCCGCTGCGGTTGTTCGGCCGGGGCGGCTCTGCGACCCACCCCGGCCGAGTCGCCCGCGGCGGCTTAAGTTCGCGTCTGTGGGAGAGGGCTCGGCCCTCGCAATACTCGCCGCACGACCTGGCGCGGGATCGCGGCCCACCCGCGCGGCCAGAGCTTCGAGGGCCGAGCCCTCTCCCACAGTCCGAATGACGGCTCATCCACCCCTGTCATCACCCAGGCCGGCGGACTCGTGTGCTGCGCCGCGTGCCCGGCCCGATCGGTCCGCGCCTGAACCGCGCTAGTGCAGGATCAAGCCAGCTATTGGGGAATGAGGAGTGAGCACCCCCAGGTGCGAACGGGTCGCGCCCCCACCGTTCGCACCTGGGGGTGCTCACTCCTCGGTATGTAACCCCAA
>DATGEF010000623.1:0-8891 GCA_035310405.1 Chloroflexia bacterium
CGAACGAGGCTTCCATGCCCAGCGCGCGGTCGAGCTCGACGGCGTGGCCGCAGCTTTCGTGGACCTGCAGGGCCATTTGGCTCGACTCGATGACAATGTCGGTGAGGCCTGGCGGGCAGGGTTGGGCGGTCAGCAGGGCCACGGCCTCGGCGGCGATTTGCTCGGCGTGGGCCGGGAGATCGGCCTCCTGCAGCAGCTCATAGCCGCGGCTGCCCCATTGGCCGCCGGCCGAATTGGGGTAGGAGCGGGTCTGCACATCGTCGTCGGCCACGGCGGTCGCCTCAATGCCGCAGCCGACCTCGGTGATCTCTTGCTCGATCTCGCTGCCTTCGCTGCTGGCAAACAGCTTGACGCTGCGGAAGGCGTCAAACGTGGCGTTGGCGACCATCAGGCCCGGCACGCGGCGCATGTTGGCGTCGGCCGCGGTCAGGATGGCCAGCTTCTCTTCCAGGGAGACGGCGAAGGGATCGATCTGATAGGGGGTGCGATAGGTGCCGATTTCGCGCTGGGGAGGGCCCAGGGTGACCGGGCGGCCCCGCACGCGGGCGCTGGCGCGGGCAATAGCCACGGCCAGGGCGGCCACGCGGTCGGCCTCGGCCGGCGTGAGAATCGATGAGCTGGCAAAGCCCCAGGCGCCATCGACAATCACCCGCACGCCAAAGCCCTGGTCCTCATTCATGGCGAGGGCTTCGACGATGCCGTTTTTGACGGCAATCGACTCACTCTGGTTGCGCAGCACGCGGACATCGGCATACGTGGCGCCGCGCTGGCGGGCCGTATCGAGGGCGCGGGCCGCTAGATCTTTCACGCAGGGTACCTCCTGAAGCTGGGGGCGCAGATAGGGTTCCCGGGCGGGGAACTCTTGCATTATACGTCTTCACGCGGCCAGACTCAAGGGCGCCCGGGCCGGCGATTTGTCTTGGCGCGTGGAGTGCGGTAGAATAGCAGGAGATACGCCCGGATAGCGAGAGGAGCGCCCCCGATGCCGATTTTTGAATATCACTGCCTGGACTGCCACACCCAATTTGAGCGCTTGCGGTCGGCCGGTGAGCGCGATGCGACCACCCCCTGCCCGCAGTGTGCCAGCACTCGGGCCAAGCGTACCATTTCCGTGTTTGCCACCCCGCGGTCCCATGTGGAGGGGCGCGCGGGCGCGGCCGCCGCGCCCGCGCGCCAGGGTTGTGCTTGTGGTGGGAACTGCAACTGTCACTGATCGGGAATCGGAGGGGACTGGCCGCCGGTCGCGCGGCCCTTAGTTGCCGGGCGGGGGCGCCGGGTGGGCATAGCGCCACCGGGCGTCGAGGGTGGTCTTGGGGAGCTTGATCAGGTCGCCGTCTTCGCTGTGCTTGACGACTTTGATTTCGAGCTTGACACTTTGTTCCTGTTGCTGGAGCAAGGCAATCACGCCGCCCTTGCGCTCCAGGGCGGTCTGGAGGGTGGCCGCGTCGCCGATCGCATCCAGGCGATAGGGGCTCGTAATCGGCTGCTTGTCGACGGTCAGGTGGTGGTCGGCATCCTCCTCGATCACCGATCGGCTCACCAGGCGGACGCCATTGACGGCGACGGCTTCGGCGCCGGCGTTGCGCAGTTCGTTGACCAGGTCCTGGATCATCTGGACCACGTTTTCGCCGCCGGTGACCCGGACTTCGACGCCGGGGCCCGTCACTTCCACTTCGCCGTTGATCATCCGTAGCTGCTGGAGATCCTTAATCAGGGCCAGCAGGCTGCTGGAGCCCCCATTGCGGGTCTGCTCGTATTTGGCGACCTCGGCCTGGAGCTGTTCCAGGCTGGCCCGCTGTTGCTCGTTGCTGGTATAGAGCTGGCTGAGATAACTGGTCTGGTCGTTGGGCGATTGGCTAATCACGCTCCGATCGATACGCTGACTGCGGAATTGGGACACCAAGAGGATGCCCAGCACCAAGCAGACAGCGGATACCAGCACGCGGGCACGCCAGGTCTTCATCGGCGGGCTTAGGGCTTCGCTACGGGCGGCGTGTCGTCCGGCGCGGCGCCGGAAGTGGCGGGGCGGGTATATTTCAGGGTAAACGCACCATTGTAGGCCGGGACGGCGACCGTTGTCGCTTTCTGGATGTCGATCGGCAGGTCATAGATCTGGGCCCGGACATTGAATTGTTGCATTTGCGGCGAGGTGCGCAAGCCGGCCTCCAGTGCGTCCGGGTTGCCGATCGCGTGGACCTCATAGGGCGGGGAAAGCCGCGTCACGTTACAGATGATCGTGCTGCCCACGCAGTAGAGGGAGGTAGTGGAGAGGATGCGCTCACCGTTCAGCGAGATCGCCTCGGCGCCACTGGCCCAGAGCGTATTGACCACGTCGCGCAGATTATAATCGTGCAAGATATAATTGGCCGGGTCTTCGTTCGCCGGAATGGCGGCGGCGGTGCTGTCCTGGAAGCTGGCGATGACGCCGGGGCCTTCGAGGGCCACCAGGCCGGCCCGGACCTGCTCCGCATCGATCTCGCTGGTAATATCGCCCAGTTGCGCTTTTTCCTGCGCATCCGTCGCTTGAAGGGTATCCAGGCGAGCGCGGGCATCCGTCAGATCGTGCTTTAACTGGCTTTGCTCCGCCTCCAGCTTGGCGACGGTCGCGGCCATGACCTGCTGGCTGCTGTCGCGGGTGACCGGCTGCTTCAGGAGATCGCTCTTATCCTGCCATTTCAGCGACAGGAGGCCGCCGCCGACCAGGCCCAGCACGATCAGGAAGCAGGAGAGCACGACAATCGTGGTAGACGGCACTACCAGGCGCCGGACCGGGGTCGCCCCCAATGCAGGCACAGTAAACGGCGAGCGAGCCATGTGGTTGTTCCTGTCGCGGTAAAGTGACCTGATCGGCGTGTGTGACGATCCTGGTAGATAAACGTTTGCCGGCCCGGAAAAGTTGCAATCGCGCGTGCCGTTATTATAACAAATTCATCCACGAAGAGCACGAAGAGCACGAAGGCCACGGAGACCAGGAATGACATCATGGTCTCCGCTCTTCGCGCTCTTCGTGAAAGCCGCTTAGTGGAGGAAGCGGCTCGCGCCGTACGCCAGCGCCCCGGCCAGGGCCAGGCCGACCAGCGGATTGGTCAGCGCGCCGCCGGGCTGGAACTGCTGCTTGATAATATCCGGCTGCTGCTGCTGGGCATAATGGGTCATGCGCCCGAGGTCCTGCGGGCTCATTTGCTGCGGATTGGTGGTCGTGACCCCAGCCGCCTGCGGGTTCAGCCCATGCTGCTGGAACATGTTGATCAAGGAGCTCGCAATCCCCGGGAGCTGTTGCTGCGGAACCTGTTGAAAGCCGGCCGTGGTCGCCTCCTGGGCCTGCTGCGGCGGGACGCTCTGGGTCCACTGCTGGTAGGCTTGCTGCACCTGGTCATGGGGCACCTGATCATAGTTGCCCGCCTGGTAATTCTGTAACCATTGGCCGAGTTGGGGGTGCGCCCCGGGCGGTGGGTTGCCGCCGGTAAACTGCTGGATAATGCTGCCTAAATCCATCGTAATGACTCCTTCTGGTGCTACTTGCTGGTGTTACTTGCTGCGTAACGACCGCTGCTTGCCGCGCTTCACTGGCCCGGGCCCTGGTTCTATCGCAAACTGTGTGCCAGCATTTCCGCCTGCTCCCGAGCAGGATACGGGATACGGGACCGGATCGCTTTCTGATCGCTCACTTGCTATAATTCTTTGCTAGAGTTGATTGGTGGCGCCCTGCGGCGTTGGCATTGTTATTTCTTCCCGAGGATCAGGGCACTGGGGGCTAACCTGTGGCATAGGTCACCCGACGTATGGATCCGCTGTATACCAGTGCATTAATTACCCTGTACAATCAGATGGCCAACCTTCCACTGGCGGAGGATGCTTGGCAGCCGATCTTAGCGACTATCCTGGACGTGTTCCCCGGCGCGCAGGGCCTCTTGTCGACGCGCGATGCGGCAACCTGGCGGGTGCGGCGCCTGGCCGGCGCGATCGAGTGCCCGGGGCCCACTGGCGTGCCGCCGGGCGAATTCCTCGAGCTCGTCCTACAGGTGAGTGCGCCGCTCTACTGTGCCGGGAACGAACCGGCCCTGATGCCGCTGGCGGACCGGGCGCTCCCCCTGGCCCCCTACTCCCGGCTGGGCTGGCCGTTGCTTTCGGGCGCGGTGGTCGTCGGCGTGCTCCTGTTCGTGTTTCCCGGCCCGGCTACCCTCACCCCGGATGGTTACACCTTTCTGGAGATCGCGGCCCGGCAGCTGGGGTGGGCCCTGGAGATCAATCGCTTGCGGCAGCAGGACAGTCGGCGCACGCTGTTGTTGGATATCAATACCGCGATCAGCCGCAAAGTGGCGTCCATTCTCGACTTCGATACGCTGTTGCAGGAAACCGTCTTGCTCCTGCAAAGTCTGCTCCATCACCACCTGGCCGCCATCTTCCTGTTAAGCGGGGATCGGCACGACCTGGAGCTCGTGGCCGTGGCGGGGCGCGGGGCGCTCGGGAAAATGACGGGATATCGGCAGGCGGTGCAGGTGGGCTTAGTTGGCCGCTGCTTCCGCACGGTCCAGCCGGTGCTCGTCAACAATGTGCAGCTGGATCGGGATTACCTTACCGGCGACGTCGCCGAGACCCGATCGGAACTCGACGTGCCGATCTGCTGCGAAGACCAGGTGTTGGGCGTGCTGACGCTGACGGATACCGAGGTCGGCGGCTTCGCGGCGGACGATCTGCTGGTGGCCCAGGCGGTGGCCGACCAGGTGGCGTTGTCCATCCGCAACGCGCGGCTGCACGCTGAGCTGCGCGAGCAAGCGATCCGTGATCCGCTCACCGGCCTGTATAACCGGCGCTATTTTGTGGAGAAGCTGCGGCGGATGTCGCCGGGGGCCGCTGTGGTGATCATGCTGGATGTGGACGGCTTGAAGGAGGCCAATGACGTGTGGGGCCACGCCGCCGGCGACAGCTTGCTGCAAGCGATCGGCCAGTTGCTGCACGAGCAGTTGGATTGCGGGGCGGTGCTGGCGCGGCTGGGGGGCGACGAGTTCGCCGTGCTGCTGCCCGCGGGCCAGGCGCGGCGGGCGATGGGCTGGGTCCGCGCCCTGGTGGCCCGAGCGAACGCGTATAACAGCCAGCGCCCGCCCTTCCCGATCACTTTCTCGATCGGCGTGGCCGCCCGCCGCCAGGATGAGAGCTTGGCGGAAACGCTACGGCGGGCGGACCGCCGCATGTACTTGATGAAGCAGCTCCGGCGCAAAGACCGGCGGCCCGAATTGATCGCCCGCGGGGCGCGGGCATGAGGGGGGTCAGGGCGCCCGCCCTTTTTCCTGGATGCTGGCGATGGCCTGGGCGGCGGCGGCCTGGATCGGCCCTTCCGGGGTGGTGCCCCGATCCTGCTGTTGCATCTGCTGGAGGGCGGGCAGGGCGGCCGGGTCGCCCAGATCGCCGAGGGCACGGGCGGTCCAGAAGCGGACCTCTTCGTTCGCATCGTACAGCGTGGTGAGGAGATGCGCGAAGGCGCGGTGATCGCCGAGGGCGCCGAGCGAGAGCGCGGCGTTGCTGCGCACCTCCCATTGCGTGTCGTAGAGGGCGCGGATGAGGGGCTCGACGGCGCGGCGATCGCCTAACGCGCCGAGGGCGGCCGCGGCTTCTGTGCGCACGACGGTGTCTTCGTCGCGCAGCGCGGCGATCAGAGGCTCGACAGCCCGTGGGTCGCCGATCTGGCCGAGGGCAAAGGCGGCCTCGGCCCGCGTATCGTCGTCGCCGGCCTCGCCGGTGGCAAGCTGATCGATCAGCTCGCCGACGCCTTCCTCTTCCGGCAGGCCCCAGCTGAGCTCCGCTTTCGGGTCCATGCCGCTACCCCTCCTCGGCAGGCGGATCATGCTGCAGGTGTGCCACCAGCTGGGCGGCCAGCCCGGTATAGCCGGCGGGCGTCAGCGCCAGCAGCCGCGCGTGGTCAGCCGCCGGCAGATCGAGGCCGGCGATGAAGGCGCGCATCGTCGTTTCCGTCGCCCCGGTGCCACGGGTCAGCTCCTTGAGCTGCTCATAGGGGTTGGGCTGGCCTGTTTTGCGCATCACCGTTTGCACGGCCTCGCCTAGCACCTCCCAGGCCGCGCCTAGATCGGCGGCCAGCCGATCCGCGTCGACCGACAACTCGCCCAGGCCGCGCAGGGTCGAGCGGAGGGCCAGGTAGGAATGCGCCAGGCCCACGCCCAGATTGCGCAGGGTCGAGGAATCGGTCAGGTCCCGCTGCAGGCGCGAGACGGGCAGGCGGGTGGCGAGGTGGTTGAGCAGCGCCGTGCTCAGCTCCATGTTGGCTTCGGCGTTCTCGAAGTTGATCGGGTTGACTTTGTGCGGCATCGTCGACGAGCCGACTTCGCCGGCCACCACGCGCTGCTTGAAGTAGCCGAGCGCGATATAGAGCCAGCAATCGCGATCGAAGTCGACGGTGATCGTATTGAAGCGGGCCAGAGCATGGCAGGCCTCGGCCAGGTAATCATGGGGCTCGATCTGGGTGGTGAGCGGATTATAGGTGAGGCCGAGGCTGGTCACAAAGGCGTGGGCGATCTCCTCCCAGGGCGCCGCGGGATAGGCCGCGGTATGGGCGTTGAAGTTGCCGACCGCGCCGTTGAACTTGCCTAGGTACTCCAGACCCCGGATCGTGCGCAGCTGGCGCTGCCAGCGCTGCACGAAGACGGCTAGTTCTTTGCCGACGGTGGTCGGGCTGGCCGGCTGGCCATGGGTGTGGGCCAGCATCGGCACCGCGCGGTAGCGCTCGGCCAGCGTGGTGACTGCGGCGACCAGCTGCTCGGCCTGCGGGAGCCAGGTGGTCGTGATCCCGGCCTGGAGCATCCGGCCATAGGCCAGATTATTGATATCCTCCGATGTGCAGGCGAAATGGATGAACTCGCCGACCGCGGCCAGGGATGTCGCTTGCAACTGTTCTTTGAGATAATACTCGACGGCTTTCACATCATGGCGGGTGGTTTTTTCGATCGCCTTGACGCGGGCCGCCTCCGCGTCCCCGAAGCCGGTCACCAGACCGTGCAGGGTCGCCAGCTCCGCCGCCGTGAACGGCCGCACCTCGGGCAGCCAGGGGCTCCGCGACATCGCGATCAGCCACTCGACCTCCACATGGAGCCGGTGGCGGATCAGCGATTCTTCGGAAAAATGGGCCGCGAGGGGGCCCACCTGCTCCGCGTAGCGGCCATCCAGCGGCGAAACGGCGCCCATACTCATCCTGCTACAGGACGTTCTTCACTTCGTCGCTGACCTCGTCGGCGAACTTGGCGAAATTAGCGCGGAAGCGTTCCACGAGGTCCTGGGCCGCGCGGTCATAGGCGTCTTTGTCGGCCCAGGTGTTGCGTGGCACGAGGGCTTCGGCCGGCACGCCCGGGCAGGTGGTCGGCACTTGGAAGCCGAAGACGGGGTCCTGGCGCATGGCGACGCGGGTCAGATCGCCCTGCAGGATCGCGTTGACGATGGCCCGGGTGTAGGCGATGCTCATGCGCTCGCCGACGCCGTAGCCGCCGCCGCTCCAGCCGGTGTTCACCAGCCAGACGTCGGCGCCATGCTTGTCCATCTTCTCGCCGAGCAGCTGGGCATAGGTCATCGGCGGCAAGGGCAGGAAGGGGGCGCCGAAGCAGGCGCTGAACTCGGCCTCGGGGGCGGTGACGCCGCGCTCGGTGCCGGCCAGCTTGGCGGTATAGCCCGAGAGGAAGTAGTACATCGCCTGCTGGCGGGTCAGCTTGGCCACCGGGGGCAGGACGCCGAAAGCGTCGGCCGAGAGCATCAGCACGTTGCGCGGGTGGCCGCCGGTGCCGGTGGGCGAGGCGTTGGGGATGTACTCGATGGGGTAAGCCGAGCGGGTGTTCTCGGTGAGCGATTCGTCGGTCAGGTCCAGCCCACGGGTGGTGCTGTCGATCATGACATTTTCGAGCACCGTGCCGAAGGCATGGCTGGCGCCCCAGATCGCCGGCTCGGCTTTGGCCGAGAGGTTGATCACCTTGGCATAGCACCCGCCCTCGAAGTTGAACACGCCCCGGTCGCTCCAGCCGTGCTCGTCGTCCCCGATCAGCGTGCGGCGGGGGTCGGCCGAGAGGGTGGTTTTCCCCGTGCCGGAGAGGCCGAAGAAGAGCGCGACGTTCTCGCCCTGGGCGTCGCTGTTGGCCGAGCAATGCATGGCCACCACGTCGCGCAAGGGCAGGTAGTAGTTCATGACCGTGAACATCGATTTCTTGATCTCGCCGGCATAGGCGGTGCCCCCGATTAGGATCAAGCGCTTGGCGAGGTTCAGGATGATGCATGTTTCCGAGCGGGTGCCGTCGCGGTCGGGCAGGGCTTTGAAGCCCGGCATGTTGATCACGGTGAAGTTGGGCGTGAACTGCGCCAACTCGTCCTGGGACGGGCGGATGAACAGGTTGCGGGCAAAGAGATTGGCCCAGGCGCTTTCGGTGATCACCCGCACCGAGAGCCGATAGGCGGGGTCGGCGCCGACATAGAGATCCTGGACAAAGACATCTTTGTTCTCGATATACGTCAACATCCGCTGGTGGAGCGCGGTAAACTTCTCGTCCGCAAACGGCTGGTTGACGGGTCCCCACCAGACCTGGTCCTGGCTCGACGGCTCGCGCACGACGAACTTATCTTTGGGCGAGCGGCCGGTATACTGGCCGGTGCGCACCACGAGCGGCCCGGTTTGGGCGATCAGGCCCTCGCCGCGGCGGACGGCCTCTTCATAAAGGGCCGCGGCCGGCAGGCTCCAGCCGATCGACCGCACATTGCGGATGCCCTGCTCTTCCAGGGACTGGGGACGAGATATTGTTTGCATGTACCAACCTCCTTGTTGATGCAAGCTTACACGGCATTACGTGTGAAACGTGTCCTATAATACGTATAATACGTGTGCTACCTATAACCGGTGCCGGGAT
>DATGEF010000624.1:0-8512 GCA_035310405.1 Chloroflexia bacterium
TTATCTCGGCAACGGATTTGGAGCGCCTGACCCAATTGGAAGAGGAGCGCCGGCAGCGTTTCGCGGTGCTGGAGCGCATCTGGACCTTGTTCCAGGATGTGCCGCCCGCCGAGATCGAGCAGGAAGTGGCCCAGGCCATCCGCCAGGTGCGCGCCGCGCACGCGCCGCCCGCTCCCGGCGATCCCGGCGCCGCCTCGTGATCCGCGTCGTTTTGGATACCAACGTCTTGCTATCAGGTGTGATCAGCCAGGCCAGTGTGCCGGGCCAGATTCTGCTGGCCTGGCACGCTAGCCGGTTCCAGTTGATCCTCTCGACGCCGATTCTCACCGAGCTGGCCCGCGCCCTGGAAACGCCTTACTTTCGCCGCCGCCTGGGTCACGAAGACCGCATCGCGTTGTTGCGGGCCCTGGCCGAACTGGCGGTTATGGTGGAGATCGTCGGCGATGTACCCCGCCAGGCCACGCATCCCGAGGACGATCTGATTCTCGCCACGGCGCAAGCGGCCCAGGCGCAATATCTCGTGACCGGCGACAAACACCTCCAGGCGCTGGGAGCCTATCAGGGTAGTACTATCGTCAGTCCGCGGGCCTTCCTGGATCTACTCGCCGACATGGACTGACCAAGGATGAGATCGCCGTAGTGGAAGGACGCTGATCTGTGCTGGATATTGTGCTGACCCGTGAGCAGCGCAAGGCGTTGGATGGGGCGTTGAACCATGCCTTTCGCACCCCAACGGCGCTGGCGCGCATGGTGCGCTATGGCCTGGATGAGACCCTGGCCGCCATTGCCGGCGATGGCGCCGAGGGCCTGGAGTTCACGGTTTTCCGGCTGGTGGAGTGGGCCGTCGAACAGGGCAGGCTGGGCGAGTTGATCGAGGCCGCGCTGGCGGCTAATCCCAGCAATCCACTGCTACAAGACTTCGTAAAAAGCCTTCGCTACCAGGTTGGCTATGCTCTCGGCGCCCGGTTGCCGCTGCCTGGGTCGCCCACGCCCGCGCAGGTGCTGCAAAATCCCCAGTCCCCGAAGGTCGACATCAAGGTGGCCCCGGAGATCCTGGCCGGACGCGATGTAGCGGCCATCCTCGGCCGCCTGGTCGGGGTGCTCGATGTGCCGCTGGAGGAAATCCGGCTGGTGGCCGCGGCGATGGGGAGCACGCGCCTGCTGATCGGACTGGCGCACGATTACAGCATGCGCGTGGCCGCGCTATACAGCCTGCCCGACCTCTATCCCGACTACATCCTGGCGGTGCGCGATTTCAACCTGTTGCCGCCAGCGGAGCAGGCCGACTGGCGGTGGCGCGCCGCGCACCCGGAGGAGATCCCGGAGCCGCACCTGGCCTTGGCCTACTGGGAGTACCAGCGGGCGATTGAAGACGCGACCGGCGATCAAGCGGCCCTGGCCGCGGCGCTCTTCAATCTCGGCCAAGTGTACCGGCGGATGAGTATGCCACACCAGGCGCTCATGTCCTATGTGCAGGCGTTGTCGTTGCAAGAAGCCACGGGCAACCTGGCCCAACAGGCCACCACTCTCGCCAGCATCCGGGAGTTGTACGGCGCCCTGGGCGGCGACCAGGCGGCGCCCGGTTTGTCCCCGATCCTGGATATGATCCCCATCCCCTTCGTTATCGACAACCAGCAGCACAAAATGGCCGACGTGCTCAATGCCGTGCTGGCCGAACACGCCGGGCGCGCGCTCGATGTCGCCACGGCCTACTTCAACGTCGGCGGCTGGCAACTGCTCCAGGCCGGCCTCCAGGGCCTGGGCCAGTTCCGCCTGCTGCTGGGCGACGAACCCGAAACCGGCGCCGATCTCGGCCTGCGCCCGGCGAGCGCCCGGCCCGTGCGCGGCCTGATCCGCGACCTGGCCGCCGCGCCGTTCCAGCCCGCCACCCTGCGCCTGGTCGAAGACCTGATCGCCTTCCTGCACCGCGAGAGCGTGGAGGTGCGCCTCTACACCCACGGCTTTCTGCACGCCAAGTGCTACCTGTTCTACAGCGGCGGCGGCTTCGCCCACTTCACGCCAGTCGCCGCCATCGTCGGCTCCTCCAACTTCACCCGGCCGGGCCTGACCACCAACAAAGAGCTCAACCTGAGCCACCGCGCCACCCTGGGAGCCGCCGAGATCGAATCCGATCAGCTCGCCGGCCTGCTGGATCGCGCGGACCGCCAGGTGCTGGCCGCGCTCACCCCGGAATCCCGGCAGGTGGCGGCGCGCGTGCCCGGCGTGCTGGCGATCAACGAGCTGGCCGACTGGTACGCGCGGCAATGGGCCGTCGCCACCGACTTCAAGCAAGGCCTGATCGACCTGCTCGACGCTTCCAAGTTCGGGCGCAAAGAGTACCCCCCCTACGAAGTCTACCTCAAGGCCATGTTCGAGCTGTTCCGCGAGGAGATTGACAGCGCCGACGCCGCCGCCAATGTGCGCTCCGTGGTGGACCTCAGCGAGTTCCAGGAGGATGCCGTCAAGAAGGCGCGCAAGATCCTGGCCCGCTACGACGGCGTGCTGATCGGCGACAGCGTGGGCCTGGGCAAGACCTGGATCGGCAAGAAGCTGCTGGAAGACTACGCCTATCACCTGCGTTACCAGGCGCTGGTGGTCTGCCCGGCGGCGCTGCGTGGTATGTGGGAGCGTGAGCTCCGCGACGCCGGGATCGCCGCCCAGGTGGTCACGCAGGAGAGCCTGGGCCGCGAGGAGTACGACATCCACGACGTGCAGACCGCCGACGTGGTGCTGGTCGACGAAAGCCATAACTTCCGCAACCGCAACGCCCAACGCTACGAGGCCCTGGAGCGCATCCTGGCCGCGAATAATCGGCGCGGCGGCCGCAGCGGCGAGCGCAAGAAGCTGATCCTGCTGACCGCCACGCCGATCAACAACACCGTCTTCGACCTCTACCACCAGATCGGGCTGCTGACCGGCGGCGACCGCAGCTATTTCGTGGCGGCGGGCATCGGCGACCTGTATCGCTACTTCCACGCCGCCCGCCAGCGCGCCCGCCAGCAGGAGAGCGGCATCGCGTTGTTCAACCTGCTTGAAGAGGTGGTCATCCGCCGCACGCGGCCCTTCATCAAGGCGGCCTACCCCAACGCCACGATCCAGGGCCAGCCGATCCACTGGCCGGAGCGGCGGCTCAAGACGGTGCGCTACGACCTGGAAGCCACCTACGCGGGCATCTACGAGACCGTGGTGCGCCACATCGAGGGCCTGCGCCTGGCCCCCTACCGGCTGGAGACCTATAAGAAGCAGGGGATTGCGCGCGACCAGTTCGAGGAAGGGCGCGAAGAGGCCCTGGCCGGCATCTTCAAAAGCCGCTACCTCAAACGCTTCGAGAGCAGCGTGGCCGCCTTCCGTATCAGCGTGCGGCGCGCGCTGGAGTTCCTGGAGACCTTCGAGAGCTACGTGCTGGACGGCAAAGTGCTGGACAGCAGCAGCTTCCAGAAGGCGATGCGCTTCCTGGCGCGCGAAGACGAAGAGGACGACGCCACGCCTGGCTCGCAGGCCGACGCGCTCGACGCCCACGCCGAGGCGCGCGCCTTCCTCGACACGCTGCCCGCGCTCGACGCCACGCAGTACGATCTCAAGCGCCTGCACGGCGATATCCGCAAAGATGCCGCCGCGCTGGCCCAGATCTGGCAGGCGATCGCCCCGATCGCGCCGGAGCGCGATGCCAAGTTGGCCGCCCTCCAGGCGCAACTGGCCGGCGAACTGCGCGGGCAGAAGGTGCTGGTGTTCACCTATTACAAAGACACCGCCCGCTACCTCGCGCAGCAACTCGGCGGGAATACGCCCGCGGCTATCGCCTGGCGCGCCGCCGCGGGCGATCCGGTCATTCGGCACATGGACAGTGGGGCGGATGCTCGCGAACGCGCGGGGATCGTGGCCGCCTTCGCGCCCCGCGCCAACAAGCGCCCGGAGCTGGAGGGCACGCCCGCCGAGATCGCCATCCTGATCTCCACCGATGTGCTCTCCGAAGGCCAGAACTTGCAGGACTGTGGCATGCTGATCAACTACGACCTGCACTGGAACCCGACCCGCATGGTGCAGCGGGCCGGGCGCATTGACCGCATCGGCAGTACGTTCGAGACCCTCTGGGTGCTGAATCTGTTTCCCGATCACGGGCTGGAGCGGCTGCTGGGCCTGGTGCAGAGCCTCTCCGCGAAGATCGCGCAGATCGACAACGCCGGCTTCCTGGACGCCAGCGTACTGGGCGAGGTGGTCCACCCGCAGAACTTCAATACCCTGCGGCGCATCGCCGCCGAGGACGGCACGGTGGTGGAAGAGCAGGAGCAGTTCGTCGAGCTGGTCAGCAGCGAATTCCTGATCCAGAACCTCAAGAACCTGCTGGACGCCGAGATGCGGGCCAAGCTAGAGGAGTTACCGGACGGCATCCACAGCGGCCTGACGCGGCCGGGCGAGCGCGGCGTCTTCTTCTACTTCACGGCCCCGGCGCCTAACCGGGCGCGCGGTGGAGCCGCGTCCGACACCGGTACTCGCCACTTCTGGCGCTACATCGAGCTGACGACGGACCGCACGGGGGGCCGCATCGAAGATAACCGCTACCTGATCACCACTCGCATCCAGTGCCAGCGGGATGAACCCCGCGTGGTGCCCGCCCCTGGCGAGGTGGACATTTTCGCGCTCCAGGAAAAGGTCATCGCGTCCATCGTGCAGAGCGCGCAGGAGCAGGTGGCTCGGGAAGAAGCACCCAGGCTGCTCGACCCGATCCAGCAAACGGTGGCGACGGTGCTGCGCGAGTACATCAACAGCCCGGCGGTGGAACGCAAAGCGGTGATCGCCGGTATGCAGAAGCTGCTGGAGCCGCAGCCGGGCGTCTACCTCAAGGCGTTGAAGCGCGCCTATGACGCCTTTACCGCCGATGGGCAGATCCCCACCCTGCTGACGGCGGTACAGGGCCTGGGGGAACCCGTGGGGGAGGAGCGCCCGGCGACGCCTGCTGCCGACAAAAGTGATCCCATTAGGCGGGAGGATCTGCGGCTGATTTGTTTTGATTATGTGTGGAGTTAGGCGCACTGGGCGGGCCGCGCCGGGCGCGCGCCCGGCCCGACGGCACCCACATTTCTCGTTGTAATACTTAGGGAGCCGGGGCGGCGGTGAAAGTAGCGTAGTGCGCGATGAGCGCCGCCTGCGGATCGCGGTAGTACGCATCCGGGTCGAGGGCGGCGACCCGGCGCGCCGGCGAGTCCTGCACCTGCGGCCGGCCCTGGGCGAACGCCTGGATCACTGCCGCGTGGGGTTTGAGCGAGCCGTCCGGGCGCAGCAGCCCGAAATGGCGCTCATGCCGCGAGTCGCGGCACGGCGGGCGGTCCCAGAGGTCCGGCGCGTAATCGGCGAAACACCAGAGCAGCGCCCCCGTGGCCCCGACCGCCTGGAGCCGCGGCAGCACGGCCCCGACGTACGCCGCCAGGTCCTCTTCTGCGGCCATGAACTGCCGGTGGGTCCGCCCGCCGACCGGCCATTCCCAAACCTGGGACGGCGCCCCGGGCGGCGCGGTGCAGCCGCCCCACTCCTCCATCAGCACGGGCTTGCCGCATAGCGCCGCCGTCAGCGCGCAGGTAAACGGCACCAGGTCCGGGTCGAGCGGCCCCCGCGCCCAGGGCAGATACATGGGGTAGGCATGCATCACGGCCACGTCCGTCTCGGCAAACACCTGGTCCACCCGCAAGCCGTTGTCGTGCTGCAGGCTGTCCACATGCAAGCCACAGGTGATCGGCTGCGGGGCCCCCAGGGCGCGGATGAGGGCGACCATTTCCCGCACCCAGGCCCGCCCGGCGGCCGCATCGGCCGGCCAGGCGAACAGATCGGGCTCGTTGCCCAGGTTCCAGAGCCCGACCGCCGGGTGGTCGCGCAGCACGGCCACCACGGTCGACAGCAGTGTGCGTTGGGCCGCCCGGGCCACTGGGTCGTGGTACGGGTTGCGGTAGCCGCCGGTCACGACCTGCCCGCCGCTGACCACCGCGCGCGACGTCGGCACCGCCGGCTCCCCCAGCAGCCAGCGGGGCGCCCAGTTCGGCCCGCTCATATGGCCCGTAAAGAAGGTGAGATCCAGGCGCAGCCCGCACGCGGCCGCCAGGTCGCAGACGGTCACGAGATCGGCCAGGCCGGCCGGCGCCACCGTATCCGGCTGCGGCTGAAAATCGTCCCACAGCAGGAAGAGGCGCACGACCTGCAGGCCGAGCTCGCGGATCAGCGCGAAGTCGTCACGAACTTCCCCAGCATCAAAGTCGGACCACCAGTACATCGCCTTGCGGCGCGGCCAGTAGTTCACGCCCAGCACAAACGGTGCGCTCATGCAGCGACTCCCGTCCCGGATAGTGTAGCTGCCCTACCCAGCACTCAGGACTTGCCACTCAGGACTTATTGCTGCTGGCCCAGGTTGCGGAAGTCCATGCGGATGTTGCCGTCCGGGCTATCGTACATATAGAGCGCGTAGCCCTGGATGCGCTCGGCCTGCTCCACGGCGTTCGCCGTTTGGTTGTAGAGGCCCAGGTGGGTGCCCTGGGCGTCGCAGACCCGCCACTTCGCGGGCGGGTCCGGATTCGCGTTCTGCGCGTTCCGAAAGTCGAGCCGGATCTGGCCCTCGCTCTGGTAAATCCCGACCCCGCTGACCTGCTCGGCGGCCGCGGCGGCATTGGCCGTCATGTTGTAGAGGCCCAGTGTCGCCCCGGTCGTGTCCACCACTTTCCAGCGGATGGCCGTCGGGTCGCCGCCCCCGGCGGGCGCGGCAAAGTCGGTGCCGGTGCGGAACCCCTGCACCGCGGGCAGGAAATTCTGGCCCGGGCAGGTCGTCGCGTTGCCGTACTGGCGGAGCTCGCCGTGGCCCCAGACGGAGGTGCGGTCGATCTTGAAGTAGGCCATCAGCGTACCGATAATGAACTGCAAGGTCTCCAACTGGGCCTGGCTGGGCTTGTTCGTGCCGGCCTGGAAATCCCCCTGGCAGACAATACCCACGCCTTTGTCGTTGGCGTCCGTCGCGTGCCACGATCGCTCCCACAGGTAGTTGCAGGCCGTCAGCCGACCGCTCTGATCGATGTAGAAATGGTACGCGATGTGCGGCGCGTGCAGGATCGGCTGGCCCGGCTCATTCCAGTTTTTGATCTGGGTGTGGTAGGTGTTGTCGAAGATGATATCGTCGCTGGTGCTCGCGGTGTGATGCACCACAAGGATGCTCACCGGCTGGCTGCGCCGATTATACAGGCCCTGGGGATATTCGGCGGTCTTCACCCGCGGGAGCTGATCCGTGTTGCGCCAATCCTGGTAGCCGTGCGGGGCGCCGCTCAGATCGATATCGTCGCCCAGGTCGCGGCTCGCGGTGCTCGCCGAGGGCAGGTCGTCCTGCCCGGCTGCCACATCATCCATCTCGGAACCTCCTCATGCTATCCCAACGTGCTCGCTGGCCGTCGTCAGCGGCCAGCGGCATTATAGCACACCCAGGCCGGCGACCGTGGCCGCCAGGGTATCGAGCCGGGCCAGGAGCTGGCGCCAGAGGGCCAGGACGGCTGCCGCCAGGGGCGTCGGGCGCCCGCCGGGCACCCCCCAGGTCGCCGCGGGCGTGTCCTGCAGCAAGGCTTCGGTGGCCTGGAACCGGTAGCGGATCTGCTTCATCGCCACCATCAGCTCGGCCGCCTCCCAGGCGTGGCGCCGGCTTTGCAGGAGGGCGGGAGGCAGGGTGGCCGGCGGCTCGGCGCCTTCGAGCAGCGCGATCAGCGCCGGGTAGGCCACCGTGTCCAGCTCCAGGGCCAACTCGAGCAGGGCCGTGCGCACGCTGCCCGGCGCGCCCGGCGGGACCGTGTCCAGCAGCGGTTCGGGCACCTGCGCGGCCAACCAGAGATATTCTTCCAGGGCCGTGTTCACGTGCGCGATCATCCCTTTGCGGTAGTAGGCCTGGCCATGCATAACGGTCTCCTTCCCAGCTACGGGCCCCAGCTACGGGCTCCAGCTACGGGCCGGGCGGGGTGCGCCCCGGCGCGGCATGGTACAACTCCACCCCGAGTTGGCCGAGGATCACGTCGCCATAGGCCGGGGCGGCCCCCGGATGGAGCTCGAACCGGCTCCGCTCGAAATATTGCACCGTATAGATCTTGCCGTCGAGCCGGCTCGGCTCGGGAAACGCCTCCGACAGCGGGTAGCCGAACTGCGTCACGCCGCCATATTTGTTCCAGAATTGCAGAAATGCGCCGCGGATGGTATGCTGGGTCTGCGGCGACCAGGAGACTCCAGCATCCGCTGGCCGGGGCACCGGCTGGAAGGGCAGCTCGCCCCGGCGGCTGTCCCAGACGGCCTCTTTGCCCAGCAGGCTGCGCTCCACGTCGTCCGGCGGCGCTTTCTCCGGATGCAGCTCGAAGCGGGCGCGCTCGAACCATTGCACCTGGTACGTCTGCCCGTCGGCCGGGTCGACTTCGGGCTGGGCCGCGCTGATCGGGTAGCCGTTCAGGGCCACGCTCTCCTGGTAGCTGTACGGCCCCCGCCAGGCGTCGAGAAACCGGCCGGCCAC
>DATGEF010000625.1:0-6872 GCA_035310405.1 Chloroflexia bacterium
TTCTTCTTGGCCTTCATGATGTTGGGCAGGGTGGGGTAGCGCGGCTCGTAGGGGGTCTGGGTGATGCTGACCACGGCCGGCAGCGCCGCCTCGACGACGTCAAACCCGGCATCGCTGAGCCGTTGGCCGCGGACGGTGCCGGCCCCGACCTCGATCTGGTTGACCCAGCTGATCTGCGGCAGGCCGAGCAGCTCGGCGACGATGCCATAGACGACGCCGCCGCCGGCATCCGTGCTCTGGCTGCCGAACAGGACCAGGTCAAAGGAGAGCTTCTTCAGCGCCTGGGCCAGCACATAGCCGGTGGCCCACAGATCGCTGCCGTGCAGCGCCGGGTCGCTGACCAGCACCCCTTTGTCGGCGCCCATGGCCAGCCCCCGCCGGATCGTCTCCGGCGCATTCTCCGGCCCCATGCAGAGCAGCGTGATCTCGCCGCCCTGGGCCTCTTTGAGGCGTAACGCGGTCTCGATCGCGTACTCGTCCCACGGATTGACGACGGCCGGGACGCTTGCGCGGTCCAGGGTGCCGTCGGCCTGCAGCTGTTTCTCCGCCGTCGTATCCGGCACCTGCTTCATACACACGACAATGTTCAACGGGGCCTCCTCAAGTAGGCAGTAGGCAGTAGGCAGTAGGCAGTACGAAGCGCTGCCTTACCTGCTGTCGACTGGGCGCCTACACTCTACGAGTAGGCAGTAGGCAGTAGGCAGTAGGCAGTACGACGTGCTGCCTTACCTGCTGTCGACTGGGCGCCTACACTCTAAAAGATACGCTCAACCTAACCACGAGCCGTTGCGTCATTAATACCGACCGACTGCCTACTCGTCACTGCCTACTGCCTACTGCCTACTGCCTACTGCCTACTCGTCACTGCCTACTGCCTACTGCCTACTGTTGAGGGCAGCCGAGCTCGCGGGCGATCAGGGTGCGCAGCTCTTCGCTGGTGGTGCCGAGCAGGCGGAAGACGCGCGAATCGCGGTAGCCGCGCTCGATCCAGAGCTCCTTCATGAAGCCCATGCCGCCATGGACCTGCATCGCCCGATCGGCGACGCGGTAGAAGATCTCCGTGGCGAAGAGCTTGGCCATCGCCGCGGCCCCGCGCTCCGCGCGGCCCTGCTCGATGCCCCAGGCGGCCCGGTAGACCGCGTGCTGGGCGGCGAAGATCTCGGTCGCGCTGTCGGCGAGCACGTTCTGCACCGCGCCGAAGGCCCCCACCGGCTGGCCAAACTGCTTGCGCTGGCCGGCGAAGGCGAGCGCGGCGTCCAGCAGGCGGGCGGCGCCGCCGACCGCGATCGCGCCAAGGGTCACGCCGTAGTGGCTCAACACCTGGTCGGCCAGGGCGAGGCCCGGGTCGTCGCCGGGCGGCAGGGTACTCATCAGGCGGGCGGCGGCGGGGACCGTGCAGCCCTGCAGGCGCACTTCCCCGATGCCGAGCCCGTGCAGGCCCAGCTCCTGCTGCGCCGGCCCCAGGCTCAGGCCGGGCGTGTTGCGCTCGACCACGAAGGCCGCGGTGCCGGGGCCCGGGGCGTCGCCGGCCAAGCGGGCGAAGATGACGTAGAGCCCGGCGTCGGGGCCGTTCAGGACCCAGCTTTTGCTGCCGTCCAGCCGGTAGCTGCTGCCGGTGGGGGTGGCGATCGTGCGCAGCCCCCGCCCGTCGCTGGCGGTGCCTTCCTCCACCAGCCCCCACGCGCCCAGGACGGCGCCCGCCGCCAGGGGCTGGAGCCAGCGCGCGCGCTGCTCGGCGCTGCCGGCCAGGGCGATCGTCGCGCCGGCCAGGCCGCTACTGGCGCTGACCAGCACGGCATAGGCGGCATTCGCCCGGCCGAGTTGCTCCATGGCCTGGCTATAGCCAGTAAAGCCTAGCCCGATGCCGCCGTCCTCTTCGCCGAAGGGCAGGCCGAAAAACCCCAGGTCGCCCATCTCCCGCACGATCGCCGGGGGGATGCGCCCTTCGTGCTCCACCTGCATCTCGATCGGCAGGAGCGTTTTGTCCACGTAGTCGCGCACCGTCTGCACGACCATTTCGACGTCCGGTGCCTGTGTGAAATCCATAGGTTTATCTCAGTCGGGGGGTAGGTGGCGGCCTTATCCTAACCTCTTTGTTCAATATCCACAACCGTATCCACAACCGGGTGATTGCCACCCGATCTTGGCCCCACTCTAACACAAAACCCCGTCCGTCGTCAACGGGCGGCCCGCGCTGTCCGCGATTGACGTCGCGCTCCCTCTCTGCTATGGTACCACTGGGCCGCTATCCCATCGGCCCAGGGAGGGAGTATGATACAACCAAGGGATGCGCCCGTGCATCCCCTGGCCGAGGTAGCCGGCCTCTTTCTCCGGTTGGGCTGTACGGCCTTTGGGGGACCCGCCGCGCATGTGGCGATGATGCGCGAGGAAGTGGTGCGCCGGCGCCGGTGGATCACCGACGCGCAATTTCTCGATCTGCTGGGCATTACCAATCTAATCCCCGGCCCGAATTCGACCGAGCTGGCGATCTACCTGGGCTACCTGCGCGCCGGGCGGCCGGGACTGCTGGTGGCCGGGGTCTGCTTCATCGGCCCGGCGATGGCGATGGTGTTGGTCCTGGCCTGGGCCTACGTGACCTATGGCGCCCTGCCGCAGGTGGCGTGGCTGTTTTACGGCATCCAGCCGGTTGTCGTCGGCATCATCGCCCAGGCCCTCTGGGGCCTGGGGCGGGCGGTCCTCCGGGGCGCCTGGCCGCTCGCCGTCGGCGCGCTCGTGCTGGGGCTCCAACTCCTGGGGCTCAATCCTCTGCTCCTGTTGTTCGGCGGCGGCCTGCTCTACGCGAGCGGACGCCGGCTGGGGGGCCGGCGCCCCCAGGTGCGCCACCTTGCGGGGCTGCCGCTCGTCGCCGGGCGCCTGCGTGAGGGAGCGGGCCTAGCCGGCGTGGTGGTCGGGGCAGGCGCGGCCGGGGCCGCGCCTTTCAGCCTCCTCACGCTCTTCCTGACCTTTCTGAAAATCGGGGCACTGCTCTACGGCAGCGGGTATGTGCTGCTGGCCTTCTTGCGCAACGACTTCGTGCTCTCGCTCGGCTGGCTCACCGATCGCCAGCTGCTCGACGCCGTGTCGGTCGGGCAATTCACGCCGGGCCCGGTGTTCACCACCGCGACCTTCATCGGCTACCTCGTGGGCGGCTGGCCCGGCGCCGTGCTCGCCACTCTGGGCATCTTCCTGCCTTCGTTCGTGTTCGTCGCGCTCATCCCCCCGCTTGCCGCCCGGTTGCGGAGTTCGCGCTGGACCGCCCCCTTGCTCGACGGGGTGAATGTCGCCGCCCTGGCGCTGATGGCCGGCGTCCTGGTCCAGCTCGGCCAGGCCGCCCTGCGGGATGGGCTGACCTGGGGCCTCGCGCTGGGCACCGCCGCCATCCTCCTGCGCTACAAGATCAACTCGGTCTGGCTGATCCTGGCCGGCGCGGCCCTGGGCGTACTCCGCTTCTGGCTGCTCTGAAGCGGGCGAACTCGGCTTGAGACGCGCGGGAAAGCATGGTACAATGCCGCTTGATGGCTTTCTTTCGCTCGCCCCCGCGCCGGGCCCTGACCGGCCTCGCGCTCGGGCTGATCCTGCTGGCCGCCGGGGCGTTGCGCCTGGCCGGCCACGACTGGGACCAGGATCAACACCTCAACGTCGACGAGTATTTCGTCACCAAGACGGCGATCACGCGTGTGCATTGGCCCACCCGCGGCGATCTCGGCGCCGGGCTCGACCCGCAGCGCAGCCCGCTGAACCCCCGCGCCGGCGGCGCCCCGTATCCCTACGGCACGCTGCCGCTCTATCTCGACAAAGCGGCGACGGCTCTGGCGGCCCGGCTCACCGGCAATCCCTATTTCCGCAGCCTGGACGGCGCGCTCCAGACGGGGCGGGTGCTGGCCGGCCTGTTCGACACGCTCACGGCGCTGCTGGTGTTTGCCGTGGGCGCCCGGCTCTGGGGAGCCGGCGCGGGCCTGGCGGCGGCCGCCCTCTATGCGCTGGCGATCCTGCCCATCCAGACGGGCCATTTCTTTATCACCGATCCGTTCATGGCGGCGTTTCTCACGGCCACGCTGCTGGGCAGCCTGCTCTTCTACCAGACCGGGCGGCGGCGCTTTCTCCTGCTGGCCGGGCTGGGCCTGGGCCTCGCCATGGCCTGCAAGCTGACGGCCGCATCGCTGCTGGTGCTGCCCCTCGCGGCGCTGATCGGTTGGCGCCCCGCGGCCCCGGGGCCGGAGGCGGGGGGCGCGGCGGGGCAAGGCCGTAGCCGCCAGCTGTTAGCCGGCGTCGTGGGGCTGCTGCTCGCCGTCGGGGTGGGCGTGAGCCTGGGCGACCCGTTTGCCGTGCTGGACGCGCCGGCCTACCTGGTGCAGGTGAGCGGGCAAGCGGCGATCCAGAGCGGCGCCGACGACCAGTGGTTTACGCGCAAATATGTGGGGACCTGGCCGCTGGTCTACCCCTGGGCCCAGCTGATGTTGCTCGGCGTCGGGCCGCTGGTCGGGGTGGCGGGCACGGCGGGCGTCGCGGTGGTCGCGGCCCGCGTCTGGCGGGCGCGGCGCCTGGCGGACGGCCTGTTGCTCGGGGGGGCGGCGGTTTATTTTGCCTCGGTCGGCTTCCTGGAGGCCAAGTGGTTACGCTATTTCCTGCCCATGGTGCCCTATCTCTGCCTGTTCGCGGTCGCCGCGGGGTCCGCCCTGGCCGGCCGGCTGACGAGTCCCGGCCCGGCCCGGGTGGGGCGCGGGGTGATTCTGGGGGGGCTGATCGGGTCGGCGCTGCTGGGGGCGCTGGCGGTGAGCGCGATTTACCAGGCCGACCATACCCAGGTGCAGGCCTCGCGCTGGATCGACGACCATATCCCGCCCGGCCGGCGCATCGGCCTGGAGACGACCACCGTCGCGTTGCCCCTGCCCCTGCCCGGCCGCCCGGCGCCGGGCCAGGCGTACACGCTGGTGCATCTGGACGTGCTGGCCGATGCCCCCGGCCCCGCCGTGTCCGCCATGTTGCGGGGGGCGCTCGCCCATTGTGACTACCTGGTGGTCGATACGACGCAGGCCGCACGCACGGTGCCGCGGCTGCCCTGGCGCTATCCCGTGCAGATCCGCTATTACGATCTCCTCGCCAGTGGGCAGCTGGGCTTTACCCCGGTCTACACGGCCACGTCCTATCCCACTCTCTTCGGCTGGGCCATCCCGGATGACAATGGGTGGGTCGATCCCTCGTTCATGGACTCGTCCCATCCGCCCATTCGCCTCTTCCAAAAGACGCGGGCCGTGAGTGCGGCGGAGTGGACGGCCCTGTTTGCGGATGCGGTGCGCCAGCCCAGCGTCGCCTCGCGGCACGCGCCGTAAGCCGGGCGGCCTACGTAATCTGGCCCATCGCCGCCAACAACTCGGCTTCGTCCGGGATGTCGTCGCTGCGCAGGCTCACATGGACGAAGCGGATGATCCCGGCGCTGTCGATCAAAAACGTCGAGTTGTGGGGTAGGTTGACCGTGGGGGGGCCGAGGCCATCCAGGCTGAACAGCGTATGCACGCCGTAGACACGGGTCACCTCGCGATCCGCGTCGATCAGCATGGGGAACGTGATCCCGGTGCGGGTGGCAAATTCGGCGACGGCCTCCGGGCGCTGGGCGCTGACGCCGAAGATCATCCAGCCGGCTGTGGCCAGGTCTGCGTAATGGTGTCGCAACTGCGACAACTGCCGCTGGCAGCTCCCTCACCAGGTGCCGCGGAAAAAGAAGAGCCCGACTTTGCGGCCCAGGCGCCGGCATTCGGCCAGGCTATAGACTTGCTCGTCGACGGCGGGTAATCGGAAATCGGGCGCGGCATCGCCCACCTGAAGGAGAGTCGGTTCGCGTGGCACACAAGCTCCTGACTATTTGGTTGGTCCCTCGTTAGCCCGGGCGCCCTGGCTGCCAGGCGCCCTGAGCGAGGGACCCCGCCGCGGGCGTATTCGGGCTGGGCGCGACTTCCAGCTCCCGCTCGATCTGCATCATCGCGCCCAGCAGCGTCGACTCGTCGGGCACATCGGTGCTGGCCACCCCGACGTAGGCGAACCAGAGCACGCCGGCATTATCGATCAAGAACGTCGCGTTCTGCGGCCCGTTTACCGTCGGCGCGCCGATGCCCTCCACCTGAAACCCGGTATAGACGCCATATTGCTTGCTGACCGCCCGATCGGCGTCGATCAGGATGGGGAAGGGCACCTGGTTTTTCTCGACGAAGGTGGCGACGGCGCTACTGGTCTGACTGGTGATCGCGGCGATCGTCCACCCCCGGTCGGTAAGCGCTGGATAGTGCCGGCTCAACAGGGTAATCTGCTGCCGGCAGGTGCGGCACCACGTGCCACGGAAAAAAAAGAGGGCCACGTTCCGGCCCTGCCGGCGACAGCGGCCGAGGGTGTGGACATGGCCGGCGCTGTCTAGGATGCGAAAATCGGGCGCGGGCGCGCCGGGACGGAGCAGAGTCGTCATCTGGGGCATAGGGACACCTCATGCCAGATGCGCGGTCCCAACCTACCTCGCGGGTTCTGGTTCTACGCCTTTAGTATAGATCGCGCTGCCGGCCGCTGTCAACTGCTGGGCGGCCTGAGGGTGCGCTGCATTGTTTTGCAGCGAGAGGGCGGGCGGATGCATAGCCCGCCCTTGTGCGCGCGCCGGCGGTCTTGGGGTGTAGGGGCACGACGTGCCGTGCCCTGGGCGGGAGCGCGGCCGGGGGGGATCCCGCGCCGTACAGGGGGCCACCCGCTCCCCACCGCGGCACGGCACGCCGTGCCCCTACCATGCAAAACAAGATACCGCTGGCGAACTCTTATGAGAGCTTCGGAGGTATTGCCGGCCCTGGCACAAGGAGCCTCTTCGGTGTAAGATCGGGCTACCTGCACCGCCGACT
>DATGEF010000626.1:0-7247 GCA_035310405.1 Chloroflexia bacterium
GCCCGCCCGCCGGCGTGGGCGAAGGTCTGCAGCTGTGCTTGCGCGTGTTCGCGACTCAACATATCAACCTCCCGCCAGGGGTACTAAACGCAGAAAGGTCAACTCACTGTTCGCCCGTAGGGCGATCGCGCCGTCGAGCTCTTGCTGGTGTGTACCGTCCAGGAAAACGAAGTAGAAGCGATCCTCAAACGCCTGCAGGGCCGTGGCCACCGCCGCCTCGACGTCGACGGCTTGCGCCAGGTCGTGCCCGCCCAGGTCCACTTTCCCGCCGGCCGCGGCCGCCGCCAGTTGGTCCGGCGATAGCACACGAGGCAGGCGGCGCTCTTCCTGGCGCAGGTGAAACGCGGCGACTTCTTCCCGCACCACGCGGCTAATCAGATCGCGGAGCGTGAACGCCGCCCCCGGGTCGGGAGGCGGCAGGGGGATGGGCCAATCGGGGAAGGGTGGGCGGGTCTGTCCGAGGATCTTGCCTTTGACCGTCAGAGTCGAGAGCATTTGCGCACCTCCGGGGGAGTAAGGGAGCTACAGGTCTCTACTCCTTATATCCCCGGGACCCCGGTGCAGGCGGAATCATTGGCCGGATGTGTGGGGTAGGCGGCACGGCTGTGGCAAAGTCAGCGCGGCCGGCAGCGGGTACAGGAATTGTCATTCTGAACCCTTCGCTGCGCTCAAGGGTAAACTCCGTGCAGAATCCGTCTTGGACACGTGGAGACGGATTCTTCACTGCGTTCAGAATGACAAGATCCCGACTTTGCCACAGCCGTGGGGTAGACGGAGGGGACCGGGATCACCTGCCCACCCGGGCGGCGGGTAAAATAAGGGGGCGGCGGAACCATGTTGGTTCCGCCCGCCCCAGGTCGCCGCCTGCCGCCGCGTCAAGAATATCGCTAGCTTACCTGCCCGGTGGCGCCGAGTGCCCGGCCGTCGCAGCTTCTAACTGGTCTCCTGATCATCGCCCATCCCGCTGTCCCCCTTGTCGTTCCACCCGCCGTTTTCCCAACTCCGGCCGGGCACTGCGGATATTGGTGTTGTTAACGCAGTAGTCAGCCCGCAGTTATTCGTTAACCTATTATATTACCGATCGGTAAGGTTCGTATATAGTACTTTATTACCGATCGGTAAGGTTCGTGAATAGTACTTTGGGGGGAATTGTCGGGCAGGACCCACGGCCCGGCGCCGGTGCGGCCCCTAATGCAGGATCAAGCCAGCTATTGGGAAATGAGGAGTGAGCACCCCCAGGTGCGAACGGCGGGGTGCGACCCGTTCGCACCTGGGGGTGCTCACTTCTCGGTACGTAACCCCAACCGGTCGCCGGAACCGGCACTAACGGGTCACGCCCGGGAAGATCGGCGTGTAGCCGGGGAAGACGGTGTCCAGGCGGGGATTGTTCAGCCGCTGGCGCACCACCTCCCCCAGGACGTCGCGGTAGTCGGTGGTCACGGCCAGGTCGCCGGGGCCGACGAGCTGGTCCGGGGCCAGGCCGGGCCACCGCCCCACGACCCGCCCACCGGCGATGCCGCCGCCCAGCAGCAACATCACGCTGCCATGCCCATGGTCGGTGCCCAGGCTGCCGTTCTCCTGGGCGCGCCGCCCAAACTCGGACAGCGTCACGACCAGCAGGCGGTCGAGATGGAGCGCTAGGTCGGCATAGAGGGCGGCCACCCCGGCGCCGAGATCAGCAAGCAGCCCGGCCATCTGGCCGGCGCTGCCGCCCTGGGTGATGTGGGTGTCCCAGCCACCCAGGTCGAGGCAGGCCACTTCCAGGCCCACATCCGCTTTGATCAGCATGGCGACCTGGCGCAAGCCCCAGCCGAAGTCGCTATCGGGATACTGCGCTCCCGCGGCGGGGCGATAGTGCGTGGGGTCCAGCCGGTCGAGCGTATCGAGCACGCCGAGGGCCGCCTGGCCCGGGCCGGCGAGCGGATCACCGCCTTGATAGAGCACGGTCAGCGCCCCTTGCAGGGCGTTCACCGCGCGGGGGTCACCTCCCAGGTGAAAATCGGCGATCGAGCGCAGCGCGGCGGCCGGCACAGTGCCCTGGAGCGAGCGCGGCACCTGCTCCCCCAGGCCGATCGCCCGCAGGGGCGAGGCATTGCCGGTGTCGAGCGCCCCCAGGTGGCGCCCGATCCAACCGGAGGCTGGGCCCGCCGGCTCGGCGACCCCGCGCTCCATCAGCTCCATGGCCTGGAAATGGGAGCGACTCTCGTCGGGGGCGCCACAGGCGTGGACGGCCGCCAGGTGCCCGGCCTGCCAGGCCGGCAGCAGCGGCGCCAGCGCCGGGTGCAGCCCGAAAAAGCCGTCGAGATCCTGGGCGCGCGCCCCGGCCGCCACGCCCCGGGCATCCGGCCGCGGGATGGCGAGAGTCGGGCGCAGCTGGTAGTAGGCCGCCTCGCCGTGGGGCACGACGACGTTCAGCGCGTCGGCCGCCCCGCGCTGGAAGATACAGACCAGCACATCACCCCGCGGCGCCGTGTGGCGGGGGGCGAAAGCCAGGCGGGGCATCCAGCTCGGCCAGGCCGCCGCGGCCAGGCCCTGGGCCGCCGCTTGCAGCAAAGTGCGCCGGGTGGTCAACATCGGGTCACCTCCATTGATAGGCCGGCCCGGCCAGCAAGACGGCGACCGCCGCCTGCAGGCCGGTGTCATCCGTGTCCTGGCCCAGGTGCGGCAGCAGCGCCTCCACGGCGGGGCGGGGCAGGGGCCGGCCGAGCAGGCGGGTGCTGAAGTGGTCCAGCACGGCGGCCATGGTCGCCGCGCCCGCTGGGCCGGCCACCCGGAGCAGCGCCCGCAGATCGATCGTCACGCCGGGCAGGGCGCCGGTCGCCAGGGCCAGGGCGAACTGCCAGCGCGGGAACAGATTGGCCTGCCAGGCCGCCGCCGTGTCCGGGAAGCCATCGGGGCGGGGCCACTGGAAGAGGGGCTGGCCCATAGCGGCCAGGGCCGTGAGCAGGGCCGGCGCGGCATCGGTTTCGGCAGCCAGCTGGCGCAGGGCCCCGGCCACGTAATGCAGGGGCCGCTTGATCTTGGGTGGCGCAGTGGCGAAGGCCGCCCCGTGCAGGATCGTGCGTAGCACCGCCTTGATGTCGCCCTGCGTCCGGGTGAACGTCGCCGCCGCGGCCGCCACCAGCGCGGCCGGGGGATCGTCGGCGACCAGGCGCTGCACCAGCTTGCGCGCAATAAAATGGGGCAGCGCGGGATGGGCCAGCACCAGCGCATGCACGCGCTCGCCATCCTGCGCCCCGCCCCCGGCCGGGATCGCCTGGCCCAGCACGCGTTTGGCCCCCGCGTCGTGCCGCCCGGCGTCAAACTGGAACTGGCCGCGAAAGAGCCCCCGATCCACCGTCCAGCCGGTCAGGCAGCGCGCGACCTCCTGCACATCCTGCTGGGTGTAGCCCGCGCCGACGCCGAGGGTGTGTAATTCCAGCAGCTCGCGGGCGTAGTTTTCGTTGGACCCGTCTTTATAATTCTCCTGGTTGTCCAGGAAGACAAGCATCGCCGGGCTGTGCATCGACGCCCAGAGCAGATCTCGAAAGCTGCCCAGGGCCTGCGGCCGGATGACGGCGCGGTCGTCGATCGTCTTGAGCCAGGCGCAGGTCCCCTTATGGGTGCTGATGCTGAAATGGTCGCTCCAGAAGTCGACTATGATCTCGTAGAGCTGGCGGCGGCTGTAGACGGCCCGCAGCAGAGTGACTTGCTGGAGCTCCCGGCGCACGGTTTCTTCGCGCACGTCGAAGAGGATCGACGTGTCCATCCCCGGCGTATCGAAGTGGCGCACGCGCCACTCGGCCTCGGCATCCGCCAGGCTCTCGGGGGCGAGCTGCTCCTCGATCCAGGCGTCCTGGCCGATCGCGGCGGCGTGCGCCCGCTCGTCCAGCCGCGGCCCGAACGTCAGCCGGCTCAACGCCGGCCAGGTCGCGTCGGGGCCCGCCGGCCAGGGACCGGCCGGGGGTGGGGGGGCGCCCGGGAGCGCGCGCCCGGGTACACACGCCGTGAGCAGGGCAGACGCGGCGGCCAGCCCGCTCAGGGTCAGAAACTCACGGCGTGTAACCGGCATGGACGGCCTCCGGCGCGGGGACCGGCCGCGGCATCCAATGCAGCAGCGCAAAGCCCGCCGCGCCCAGCGCGCAGACACCCGCCAACGGGATCAAGACGAACCAGCCGATGAGCGGGAAGACGGCGGCCAGCTCCAGGGCCACCGCGCCCCGCAGCAAGGCCCCGGGCCGGGAGACGGCCAGGCCGGCGCCCCGCAGCCGGTCGCCCAGCAGCGCGGCCAGGCCCGCCGCCCCCAGACTGGCGCCGCTGAGCAGCACAAACACGGCCAGCCAGCCGGCCAGCTGGACCGGCCCGGCGGGGATCTTCAGCAAAATCACCACCAGCGGGATGCTCACGGCCAGCAGCAGGCCGCCGAGCCAGAAGCAGCGCCAGGGGGTGCGCTCCAGGCGGTGGCGGGCGCGCTCGACGGTGGTCGGGACGAGCAGGGACCAGGCCAGCAGCAAGCCGGGCCAGGCCAGGCCGATCGCCAGCAGGGTACCGAAAAAGGCAAACACATCGCCCAGGTTCATGGGGACCTCCGATATCCGACGAGCGCGATCAGCGTCGCGCCCAGGCCAATCAGGCCGGCCAGGGCCGGCACGGCGAGCCAGCCCACGACAGGGACCAGCGCCGCCAGTTCCAGGAGCAGGGCGCCCGCCACCAGCTGCCGGCTCGGGTGGGGGTCGCCGGGCCGCAAGCGCGCGCCGACCAGCCCCGCGATCGCGCTCAGCCCGAGGGCCACGCCGCTGCAGAGCGCCGTGAACACCAGGCCGGCCAGCAGGCCCAGGATCGGCCCCCGCGAGCTGAGCGCGACGGCGAGGACGCCGAAGAAGATAAAGTTAATCAAACCGACGACGAGGGCGCGGCCCGGCATGCGCTCCGCCGTCTGCTGCGCCCGGGCCACCAGCCGCGGAAACACGAGCTGGCCGAGGAGCAGCAGCGCGCTCAGCGCCGCGCCCAGGATCAGCCCGCCCAGGATCAGCCCGATCAGGCCGGCCAGGTTGGAGGCGGTCATCGGCGCGCCTCCGGGGGCGCCGCGAGCAGCAGCCGGTTGCCGAGCAGCCAGAGCCCCCCGGCCGCGGCGACCAGGAGCGCCCAGTCCTGCGGCCCGATCCCGGCCAGCAGATCGGGGGCCGGCCCGGGGCTATTGAGCAGGCTTTGCAGCTGGGCCGTGGCCAGCGCCCACCCGGCCGCGAGGGCCCCGGCTGGATCGACGGCCGGCGGCTCCGGCAGCGTCGTGACGGCACCGGCCCACCCGGCGAGCGTCGGGCCGATCCAGAGGGCTAGCAGCCCGGTCAGTGCCACCTGCGCGCCGAGCAGGGCGGCGGCGAGCGCGGCCCGCCAGGACCGGGCGGGCGCGATGCGGGCCAGGACGGGCGCGGTCAAATCGCGTGGGAGGCGGTCGGCCGGTAGCGTTTCCAACTCCCGGAATAGATCCTGTACGGCGGCCAGCTCGGCCTGGCAGGCCGGGCAGGTGCTCAGGTGGGCGGCGACCGTGGCCCGTGCGCCGGCATCCAGTTGGTCGTCCAGGTAGAGATCGAGGATCTCGGCGGCCGGATGGCTCATGCGTGATCCTCCAGCCATTGCCGCAACAGCCGCCGGGCGCGGAACAGGTGGCTTTTCACCGCGCTGGGCGGGATGGCCAGGGCGGCGGCGATCTCGTCATAGGAGCGATCTTGAAAGTGGCGGAGCTCGACGACGGCCCGATAGTGCGGCGGCAGGGCCAGGATCGCCTGGCGCAACAACGCCTGCCGCTCCCCGGCCAGGTAGACGCGCTCGGGCTCTGCCGCGGAGTCGGTCAACGCCCCGCCGCCGGCGTGCGACTCCGCGGCGGGGCTCCTTTCCAACGAGAGCGGGGCGCCGGCGCGGCGGCCCAGCACGTTGAGCGCCAGGTTGGTGACGACCCGATTGATCCAGGGCCCGAACGGGCGGGCCGGGTCGAAGTTGGCCAGCGCCGCATAGGCGCGCACGAAAGCATCCTGGGCCAGGTCGAGAGCCTCCTCCCGCTCGCCGACCAGGCGGTAGGCGATGTTGTAGACGGCCAGCTGATGGCGCCGCACGAGCTCGCCATAGGCGTCCGGCCGCCCGCCCCGGGCGAGCATGGCCAGTTGGCCGTCGGTCAGGCGGGTCCAGGTCTCGATCTCGGCCGGGGTGCTCAGCGGCCGGTGCGCCGCGCCCCAGGGTTGGGCTAACGTTCCATCCATGATCCGCTCCTCTGATCAACCTCTATGATCAATACAGGATCGGCGCCGAAAAGTTGCAAGAATTGGCATCGCGGGGGCCGCAAAAAACCCGCCCGCCGCGCGCCCTGCTGGCGCGACGACGGGCGGGCGGGGGCCGCGCGGGCCGGCTAGAAGTTGTCCCAGATCGAGTAGAGCGCCCCGTTGAAGCAGAGGTAGAAGGTATCCCGCACGACGTCGTAGGTCGCATCGCCCAGGGCGGTGTTGCTGAGCGCCAGGCGCCGCACCAGGGTGCCATCGTCCATGTTGAGGTGGTAGTAGTAGCCGTCGGCGCCGCCGGCGTAGAGGCCGCGGTTGCCTGCCGCCGCGATCACCACGGGCGAGGCGGCGCCCGGGACGCCGGCGTAGCCGGGCCCCCCGTTATAGGGGGCGGTCCAGCCGGGCAGGGGGGCGCCCGTCGTCGCCACGAACGCGTAAATGCGGCTCCCCGCCGTGGCGTAGAGGGCCCCGGCCTCGTACCAGGGCACGCCGAAGAACTCGCCCGGCGCCCCGGCCGACCAGCGGACCCCCCCGCCGCTCGTGTTCAGGGCATACAGCGTAAAGACCGGGCCGGGATTGACCGTCGCGAGATAGAGGCTGCTGCCGTCGCCGCTGAGGGTCGGGACGCTGTTGTTCACGCCGCCCAGGTCGGTGCGCGCCCAGACCAGGGAGCCGTCCAGGGTGCTGACGGCCCAGATCCCGCCCCCGCTGCCGCTGGTCGCGTTCTTGGTGCCGAAGTAGATGATGTTGTGGCTCCAGTCGACCACGGGCGTGGTGGTCACCAGGCCGAGGCCGCCCGGGCAGCCGCCACAGGTGAAGCTCCAGACGGGGGTGCCGGTCCCGGCGTCCAGGGCATAGAGCACATTGGTCGGCACGCCGCTGACGGTGTCGCTGAAAGTACCGGCGAAGATCAGGTTGTGCCCCGCCACGTTGGGCTCGTAGGCCACGCCGGCGACCACACTGCCGGCGATCGGCTGTTGCCAGTAGAGGGTGCCGTCG
>DATGEF010000627.1:0-7304 GCA_035310405.1 Chloroflexia bacterium
TCCTGGCGGCAGTGCCCTCCCCCACCTGGCGCGCCAGGTGGGGGAGGGCACTGCCGCCAACGCTGCCGAGCCCGGCTTTCTTATTTCGATGTGCTGATCAAGCTATCCGCCGCCCAATCGACCGTCTGGCGGGGCGGCGGGCCGGGTGGCGGGGCGGCCACATCCACTCCATGGATGGCCAGGACCCGGCTGCGGAACCAGACGTCGAATGGCGCCGGCGACATGGCGATGTGCTGCATCGCGGCCAGCGGATCGGCGCCTTCCAGATAGATGATCGCCATATCACCCATCGGGGTGCTTTGCAGAAACGCTTGCTCGCGCGTGAGGCCGGCCTGCTGCCGTGACTCGCGGTGCGCCGCGCCCCGCTCCTTCAGAATCTGCTGCCCGAACTGGATATACTCCTCCGTTTTGCCCGGCAAAATCGGGAAGAGCATTGCTAACGAAGCCATAGTAGAGTCTCCTTTCGCGCTAGCGAGAGATAGCGGATCTTATGGGCGGCGCCCTCATCCGGCGGCGGCCGCGGCGGGAATGGGCGCCCCGCCCAGTTGCTGGAGCAGGCCGAACGTGTCGTAGCAGACCCAGGCTTCCTGCATCTGGTCGCCCGCGATGCGGTAGACGCTGATCCCGGTGAACGTGACCGCCCGGCCCGTCGGCGCGAGGCCCAGAAATGCACCCTGGTGTGTGCCCTGCACCGTGTAGCAGACCGCGACCTGCGCGTTGTCGGCGAGGGCGGTGTCGATGGTGAACCGCACATCGGGGAACGCCTGCCGGAAGCCGCCCAACAGGAGCTTGATTCCGGCGGGGCCGGGCGGCAAGCCCGGCGGCGCGTTGTGGTCGATGTAACTGGGCGCGAGCAATTCATCCAGCAGATCGAGGTTGCCGCCGCTGAAAGCGTCGAGCAGGAACCGGCGGGCGATGGCGAGATTTTCGGATGCGGACATGGCTGTTTTCTCCTTGCCTAATGGCCCCGGGAGCGGTTGTCTCCGGGACCGCCCTGGGCTATAATAGCCCTACACAGTACCCCTAGTGTAGCCAGGGTACGTAGGAATAGCGTTGGAAGCAGCGTTGGAAACCCCCGTCGGCGCACCCCTCGGCCTGGCGCTCCTCGGCCCGCCGGAGCTGCGCGCGGCCGGACAGGCGCTGGCCCTGCCCACCCGCAAGGCGCTGGCCCTGCTGGCCTACCTGGCCCTGGAACCCGGCCTCCAGCCGCGCGAAAAACTGGCCGCGTTGCTCTGGCCCGAAAGCGACGACCCGCACGCCCGGGCCATGTTGCGCCGCACCGTAGCCTACCTGCGTGAGGCCCAGCCCGCGCCGGGCGCCCCCCTGTTCCTGAGCAACCGCACCGCCCTCGGCCTGGCGCCCGGCGCGCTCGATCTCGATGTGGATCGGCTGCGCGCCGGCTGGACCCTGATCCATGCGCCCGGCGCGGCCACGGACCCGCCGCCCGCGGATCTGCTGGCCCACCTGGCCCGGCTGCAGATTGCCGCGGCGGCTTACCGGGGCGATTTGCTGGACGGCTTCTCGCTCGGCGATGCGCCGGCTTTTGACGACTGGGCCGCCGTGCAGCGTGAGCGCTGGCACCGGCGGGCGGCAGCGGTCTTCGCGCGGTTGGGCACCCTCCAACACACGGCGGGCGACCGGGCCGGCGCGCTGGAGACAACGGCCCGCTGGCTGGCGTTGGACCCGTTGGACGAGCCGGCCCACCGGCGGCTGATCGCCTGGCGCTTCGGGGCCGGGGACCGGCGTGGCGCTTTGCAGGCTTACGACGCGTACCGGGCGGTGCTGGCGACCGAGTTGGGGGCCGTCCCCGATGCCGAAACAGCGGCCCTGGCCGCGCACATGCGGGCGACCGCGCCGCCCGCCTCCCCCGTCGTGCCGCCCTCCACCTCCCGCTCTCACCTGGCCGCGGAGCCGCCCTGGGTGGGGCGGCAGGCGGAACACATGCGTCTCGTCGCCGTCTACGAGCGGGCCACCCAGGGCCGCGCGCACGCCGCCATCGTGGAGGGCGAGCCGGGGATCGGCAAAACCCGGCTCGCCCTCCATTTCCTCGACGGGGTCGGGGCCGGGGCGACCGTGCTGCGGGGGCGCGCGCTCGAAACCGCCGGCCGCCTCCCCTACGGACCCTTGGTCACCGCGCTGCGCCCGCCCCTGGCCACGGCCGCGAGCTTGCGCCCGAACCTGAGCGAGACCTGGCTGCTCGAATTGACCAGCCTCTTGCCGGAACTGCGCGACCGCTATCCGGACCTCGGCCCGCTCGGCGGGGACGACTCCGCCGCCCGCACGCGCCTGTTTGAAGCGATGCTTCAGGCGATCCAGGCGCTGGCCGGGCGCGGCCCGTGCATCTTCTTCCTCGACGATCTGCAATGGGCCGACCCGGCCAGTCTCGACTGGCTCCAGTATGCGGCCGGGCGCTGGGCCGACGGCGGCGCAGCGGTGCTCCTGCTGGCGACGCTGCGCACCGACGACCTTGCCCTGACGCCACACCTCGCTGTCTGGCTCGCCCAGCTGGGGCGCGTGCTGCCCACGACGCGGATCAGCCTGGGCCCGCTCGACGCCGAAGCTACGTTGCGGCTGGTTCAGGCCCTCTTGCCCGATGACGCCCCCGACCGCCTGGCCCGCCGGCTCCAGGACGAGACGGCCGGTCATCCCCTGTGGCTGATCGAAACGCTCAAAGCGCTGGCCGAACAGGGGCTGGAGTCCGGGGCGCTGGACGCTGCTACCGCCGCGCCGGCGACGCCGCCCGGTGTGCGGGCCGTGATTCGCGCGCGGCTGGCGCCGCTCAGCCCGGCGGCGAGCCGCCTCCTGACGGCGGCGGCAGTGCTGGGCGCGGCGGTGGACTTCGAGCAGCTCCGCGCGGTCGCCGGCCTCGGCGAAGATGCCGCGTTGGCGGCACTCGACGAAACGCTCGCGCGGCGGCTGCTGACGGAACTGCACGGCGAGTATGGCGTGGCGCATGATAAGTTCCGCGAAGTCGCCTACGCCGAGGCGGGGGCGGCCCGCCGGCGCGTTTTCCACCGGCGCGCGCTGGCCACGCTGGAGGCGAGCGGCGCTCCGCCCGCCGTGCTGGCCCGGCATGCCCTCGCCGCCGGGGAGCGGGCGGCGGCTTTCCACTGGAGTGTGGCGGCGGGCGACCAGGCGCTGCGCCTTTTCGCCATCCCCACCGCGCTGGCCCATTACCTGCAGGCTCAGGAACTGGCCGCGGAGACCGCCGTCCCGCCGGCAGCCCAGGTGCCGCTCCTGCTGCAACTGGGCCGGGCCTACGAGTTGGACGACCGCCGTGCGGAGGCCCGTGTCCCCTACGAAACCCTGCTCGCCCTGGCTCGTCGTGCGCAGCTGGCGGACGCCGAGTGCCTGGCCCTGAACCGGCTGGCCACGCTCATGGTTCAGGATGCGCACGACCTTGACGCCGCGGCGGCCGTGCTGGCGACCGCCCGCACCCTGGCCGAGGAGAGTGGCGACCGCATCGGGCTGGTGGAAACCGAATGGAATCTCGGCCAGTTGAGCCTCTACCGGTTGGAGCAGGCCGCCGCCGCGCAGCACGCCGCGCAGGGCCTGGCCCTGGCCCGCACGCTCGGCCGCGGCGAGTTGATCGCCCGGAGCCTCAACCAAATCGCGCTCATCGGCAGCCAGTGGGGGCACTGGTCGGCCATCGAAAGCTCGGCGGAGGAAGCACGCGCCCTCTACGCGGCGCTGGGCGATCGGGCCATGGAAACCGATTGCCTGATGTTGATCGGCCAGGCGCGCAGTTGCCTGGGCCAGCCGCGGGCCGGGATCGCGGCGGCGCGCACCGGCTACGCTATCGCGCAGCAGATCGAGAATCGTTGGAGCCAGGCGAACACGGCGCGGGTCCTGGCACTCGGCCTGCGCGAAGTGGGCCAGTATGGGGAAGCGCTGATCCACGCCGCGGAGGCCGTGCGCGCGGCCCGGGCCACCGGGTTTCCGCCGCTGCTTATTCTGACCCTCGCCCAGTTAGGAAGCGTCTATCGGGCGCTGTTTAGCCTGGCCCCGGCCCGCGCGGCGCACGACGAAGCCCAGGCGCTGGCCACCGCGCTCGGGCTGCCCTTCTTCCGCGAGCTAAGCGCCTCCGAGCTTTGCGCCGACGCGCTGGCCGCCGGCGAGGGGCCGGCGGCCGCCGCCTGGGCCCGCACTGTGCTGGCGATCCGCGACCCGGCAGCCGGCTTCGTCATCTTCACCCGCCCCGACGAAACGGCGGCCCTGGCGCGGGCCGGAGAGCAGGCCGCCGCGGCGACGGGCCTGGATCATTTCGGGGCGCTGATCGGCGACAATATGCGCTTGCGCATCCTCTACCTGCGCGCCCGTGCCGCGCTGGATGCGGCCGGCGCCCGGCCCACGGCCGCCATCGTCCCGCTTCGGGAAGCGGCCACCCTGGCGCGGGCGCTCCACCTCCCCGACGAACTGTGGCGTATTCAGGCGGGACTGGCCGATCTCTTCACACAGGCTGGCGAGGCTGCCACGGCGACCACCGCCCGGACCGAAGCCGCTCAGCTTGTCCGCGCCCTCGCCGAGCAGATCGGCGACACCCCACTACGGACCGGGTTTCTGACCGCGGCGCGGGGCACGGCGGTGGAACCACGGGGTCCCAGCGAACCAAATTCCTATACTCAGCAGCAGGAGCGGCCCGGTCACGAGTAGGGTCACCCAATTGCCCAGGTTGGTTTCCGCTATGCGACGCTGCATAGTAGTCCATTGATCCCGCAGATCCCGTAATTGGTCCTTCGCCTGCTGGATGCCCGCCAGGTCGTGCTGGCTGAACGCCTGCCTGAGCCGGTCTACGGTCGGAGGTGCCTGGTTGAGCAGCGCTTGATAGGCGCTATTGAGTTCCGTTAGGCCGGGCGGGGCCACGGAGAGACGTGGCCCGTACTACTAACCGTTGCATAAGGTGCTGAAGTTTTTCGCCGGCCCGCGGCGCGATACGATCGTTGAGGACCGTCAGCCCGCGGAGGCGGGCTTCTGGACTCGTAGCCGCGGCTTTAGCCGCCAGGCGTCTCGCCCCAGGACCGTGCCGCGCGCTGCGGTTGATCGGCCTGGGGCGGGCCTCAGACCCGCCTGCTGACGGTGCCGCCCTGCCGCCGCAGAGGCCCTGGCGACTCACTCCACGCACCTGACCAAGCAGGTCTGAGACCCGCTCCTACCCCAGCCGAGTCGCTCTCAGCGGCTTATGTGCGCGGATGGCGCCTGCTCCCACAGCCCTCCGCCGGTACGCCGGGCAGCCGGGCAAAACGCTGCCCGCACCCTCCCCAGCGCGCCGGCTTTCGACCCCAGCCAAACTGTGATACACTGCCGCTATGATCAGCACGAATCCACCCACAGGGGATGACTGGTGGCGGGACCTGGAGCGCGGGCAGGCCGCCGGGGCCCGATATCGAACCCGTCCGACGCCCACGGGCATTATCGCCTCGTATATCCATATCGGCGGGCGGATCGGCGCCATGGTCGAGCTGCGCTGCGAGACCGAGTTCGTCGCCGCCACGGCCGACTTCCAGGGCCTGGCCCATGATCTGGCCTTGCAGGTGGCCGCGATGGCGCCCCGCTACGTGCGCCGGGACGCAGCACCGGCCGGCGTCGACGAGGAGCAGGTCTTGCTTGAGCAGGCCTTCGTCAAAGACCCGCGGCGCAGTGTCGAGGAGCTGATTCTGGAGTTCATCGCGCGGTTCGGCGAGCATATCCAGGTCGCGCGCTTCGTGCGCTTTGAAGTCGGCACCGGGCCGCCCACGGGGTCCCCGGCGCCCGGCGGGTAGCATTGCCCGCCGGGCGCGCCGTGCGCGGCGGGCAACGGCGCATCAGGACGGGGTGGTGCGCGGGGTGAGCCGCGCCAGCACCGCGTCCAGCTCCACCGTCCGCACGTTGCTGCGGTAACTCGCCCCGATATACTTGAGCCGCTGGAGCAGATCGCGATACAGGTCCGGCTGGTCGCCCAGGTGGGTGGCCAGGAACGCCAGCAGCCGCGCATCGAACTGGTCGGCCTTGCGTTGCGAATCGGCCGGGGCCAGCCCCTGCTCCCCGTCGGTTCGCATGGCCGCCTGCACCATCGTGCGGTCCAGATGCGCCGTGCGCAGGGCCTGGGCCACGGCGCCGGACTCCTGTGTGGCCCGGGCCGCCAGCGCGGCGGGATCCAGGGTGGCATAGAAGCCGCCGCTCGCCGCCATGGCCTCCTGCATGAGGCGCGCCAGGTCGGCCGTATGGACCGTGAGAAACTGATCGACCGAGTTATAGTGCATGGCCTTCTCCTTGCCCCGCGGGGTTAGCGCGCCACGGTCGGCAGGTCGGCGAGGGCGGCCTGGACGGCGGCGAGCGGGTATTCGTAGTCCTGGAGATCGCCGGCCAGGTACTGATCATAGGCCCCCAGGTCGAAGTGCCCGTGCCCGCTCAAGTTGAACAGGATGGTGCGCGACTCGCCGGCTTCTTTGCAGCGCAGCGCTTCGTCGATCGCCGCGCGGATGGCGTGGGCCGATTCCGGGGCCGGCACGATCCCCTCGCTGCGGGCGAACTGGACCGCCGCCGCGAAGACCGGGGTCTGCGGGTAGGCCACTGCGTCGATCGTCCCGGCGGCGACCAGGTGGCTGATCAGCGGCGCCATGCCGTGGTAGCGCAGGCCGCCGGCATGAATGGCCTGCGGGATGAAGCTGTGCCCCAGCGTGTGCATCTTGACGATCGGCGCCATTTTCGCGGTATCGCCGTAATCGTAGGCGTAGAGGCCGCGGGTCAGCGACGGGCAGGCGGCCGGCTCGACGGCCAGCAGGCGCAGCTGGGGCGCTTTGCCGGTCAGCTTATCGGCCACGAAGGGGAAGGCCAGGCCGGCGAAGTTGCTGCCGCCACCCGTGCAGCCGATGACGATGTCCGGGTAGGCATCGGCCATGGCCATCTGTTGTTGGGCCTCCTGCCCGATCACCGTCTGGTGCATCAGCACGTGGTTGAGCACACTGCCCAGCGAATATTTGGTGTCGTCGCGCAGCGCCGCGTCTTCGACCGCCTCGGAGATGGCGATGCCCAGGCTGCCGGGCGACTCGGGATCGTGCGCCAGGATGGCGCGGCCGGCGTTCGTCTCCGGGCTGGGGCTGGGGATCACGCGCGCGCCGAAGATCTGCATGATCGAGCGGCGATACGGCTTCTGCTGGTACGAGACCTTGACCATGTAGACCTGGCATTCGAGGCCGAACATCTGGGTGGCCATGGCCAGGGCGCTGCCCCACTGGCCGGCCCCCGTCTCGGTGGCCAGCCGCTTGACCCCCTCGGCCTTGTTATAGAACGCCTGGGGCACCGCGGTGTTCGGCTTGTGGCTGCCG